>NZ_DAOMOZ010000006.1:0-6816 GCF_035444585.1 Agriterribacter sp. | reverse complement strand
AACTATGTGTATCTATCTGCCCCTATGATCCTATGTGTTAAAAATAAAAGCCAAAGCACATAGGCACAGCAGGAACATAGAGCACAATAGAGTAAACAACTATGTGTATCTATCTGCCCCTATGATCCTATGTGTTAAAAATAAAAGCCAAAACACATAGGCACAGCAGGAATATAGAATACAATAGAAAAGAGAAACCTGTTTGTGCCAACGATCCCGCAGTACTTCCGCAAAATATATTATCTTCCCGCCCATAGGCTATAGCCTGATCTTTTTGTTACAGATAATAAAATTTACCAATGCATACAGAACACCAGCGTGTAGAATGGAGATACCATACCAATGTATATGAAATAAATCTTCGGCAGTATACAAAAGAAGGCAGCTTTAACGCTTTTGCGCAGGAACTTCCCAGGCTCAGGGAAATGGGTGTGGAAACCCTGTGGTTTATGCCTGTTACACCCATCTCAAAAGAAAAGATGAAAGGCAGTCTGGGCAGCTATTATGCCTGCTCGGATTATACTTCCATAAATCCGGAATTTGGTACGCTGGATGATTTTAAAAGACTAATTGATGCAGCGCACCGGTTGGGATTTAAAGTTATAATGGATTGGGTGGCCAATCATACCGGCTGGGACCATGTGTGGACCCGCTCGCATCCGGAATATTATGAAAGAGACGGTAACGGGAATTTTAAAGCAGCCTCAGGCATGGATGATATCATTGAGCTCGACTTTAATAATCCAGACCTGGCAGAGGCGATGATTGATGCAATGAGGTTTTGGATAAAGGAATGCGATATTGACGGGTTTCGTTGCGACCTTGCTTTTTGGGTAACATTGGATTTTTGGAAGAAAGCGAGACCGGCACTGGATCAGACCAAACCTTTGTTCTGGCTGGGTGAATTTGACGCTTTGGATAATCCGGATTACCTGGAGGTGTTTGATGCCGCCTATACCTGGACATGGATGCATAAAACGGAAGCTTTTTATAAAAGTGAGCGCAATATCCCCGCATTGGAAAAGCTGCTGCAACGATACAGGGAAGTTTTTCATGCAGGTACAACGGGTTTGTATTTTACAGCCAACCATGATGAAAACAGCTGGAACGGAACAGAATTTGAGAAATATGGCGATATGGCGCAGGCGCTGGCCGTGTTTAACAGCACATGGGAAGGTATACCCCTGCTGTACAGCGGGCAGGAATTACCGAACCTGAAAAGATTACAGTTTTTTGAAAAAGACCCTATAGAGTGGAATGGCAAATATGAACTGGAAGATTTTTATAAAAAGTTGTTTACCCTTCGCCGTAATAACCCCGCGCTGGCTGCGGGAAATGGAAAAGTGGAAACAAATATCCTTGATTTTAAATCGGATGAACATATTTTTGGTTACACCCGGAAGAGCGGTAATAACGCTGTGTTGGTATTGCTGAATTTATCGCCCTATCCCAGCCGGTTTATGAACAGGGATACCGGTATTACAGGGAAATGTAAAGAATTGTTCAGCAATGAAGAAAAAGATTGTTCTGCCGATCAGTGGTTTGAGCTGCCTGCATGGGGATATAAAGTGTATGTAAAATAACCCTATCGTTTTCGTCGTATTCTTATCGTGGAGTTTTGGGTTAAGCTGCTCGAAAGAAATATTTCGTGGCGGTTTACGCCATCAGTAAGCACCATTAAGGCAGTGTTGGGTGCAATGCTTCCCAGGTTTTCGGCAAACATGCTTATTTCATTGTATTCTTTGGTAGTATCTAAAACGGTATAAAACACGATACCTCTTTCGCTGAGCAACTGGTGTGTTGAAACGGGTTCTTTATTAAAGAAAACGGAGATGCTGTCGCCGTCTACTATCCCATTATCGTAAAAAGTAAGCCTCAGCGAGTCGGAATGCACCCATATTTCTTTGCCTACTACCTCTTCCCGTTTGGTGAATTCTTCGAGGATCTTTTGTGCTTCCATTTTTTCGGCCGATGGCTCTGTTACTTTCAGGTCTATTGAATCAGGAACATATACTTTGGTCTCATTTACTACCACATCTTCTTCGGAAGGGCGCCAGATTTTTTTTATGGCTGCAAATTTATCAATCAGGCTGTCGGTGTTCAGCGCTTCGCCATATACAAAATCGAAGGCTATATCCGGACAGGTATACCTGTATTTACCCTGGGTGGTAAACACTCCTTTGATGCTCGTGCTTACCCGTGATGCCGTTAGTATAGCCCTCAGATCCATTATACACTCCACGCCGTTGCTGGCCGATGCCCGGAAATAAGTAATAGGAACATCCTTAATGAGCACCTCTCTTGTACGCTGATTGTAAGTGCCTTTTACGTAAAAGCTCTGGTAGCTGTTGCGGAAGTAATAACTGATAATACCCTTTACTTCATTGTTCTCCTGTTTTAGATCAAGTTCAACCAGGTAATTGTTGTGCGATCCGCCCAGTAACACATCGGCACTGCCGAACCAGCTTCCCTTTATGCCCTGGGCTATGCCATGCGCTGTACATAAAAAACAAAAGAGGGTCAGTAATATTCTCATCTAACTACTTGAATAGTACGGTTATGTAAATACATGCAAAGTAACGTTTGATATCTAAAAGTATTGTAAATAAAGTGTTTATCTTCTGCGGGGCATATGCTACAGTAAAACTTCATCGTTAAACACCGTATTTTCTTTTGATCTCCCTCTCGCTGTCGCGGGCTTTAATGGTTTCTCTTTTATCGTGCATTTTCTTTCCCTTGCCAAGCCCTATTTCTATTTTAGCCAGCCCTTTATCGCTAAAAAAAATACTCAGCGGTACTATCGTGTATCCTTTTTCCTTTAATTTGGATTCAAGCTTTTTTAATTCTTTTTTGTTCAACAGCAATTTCCGTTCCCTTAAAGGTTCATGGTTGTGATAGGTTCCATGGCTGTATTCCGCAATATGCAGACTTTTGATCCACAGTTCTCCTTTGTGAAAATAACAATAGCTGTCGTTAAAGCTTGCTCTTCCTTCTCTCAGCGATTTTACTTCCGTTCCTGTCAATACCAGCCCGGCCACATATTTGTCGTCTATGTGATATTCATAATAAGCCGAACGATTGCGAATATTAGACATGGTTTGCAAATAGTGATTTCCCCGAAAGGCAAATGATACGGGCGTTACTGTTACTGGTTATGATTCAAATAATGCAAGGAGCGTAGCTATTTTTTCTTTTAGTTCCTTACGCGGAACAATAATATCCAAAAAGCCGTGATCCATCAAAAATTCGGAACTTTGAAAGCCGGGAGGAAGGTCTTTCTTTATGGTTTCTTTGATCACCCGCGGACCGGCAAAGCCTATCATAGCCCCCGGCTCACCTATATTTATATCTCCAAGCATTGCAAATGAGGCAGTTGTTCCGCCATAAGTAGGGTCTGTGCAAAGAGAGATATAGGGAATACGTGCATCTGATAATTGCGACAGCTTACCGGAGGTTTTGGCCAATTGCATGAGTGAAAAAGCGCTTTCCATCATCCTGGCTCCGCCGCTTTTGCTGATGATCAGTAAGGGAAAACGGTGCTGCAGGCAATGATCAACGGCCTTTGCGATCTTTTCGCCCATCACACTTCCCAGCGACCCGCCGATAAAATTAAAATCCATACAACAAACCACCAGGGCATGGTTGTTTACCTTCCCGGCGGCAACAGAAATGGAATCGTTCAACCCGGTTTTACGGTAAGCTTCTTCGAGGCGCTTTTGATAAGGCTTCAGATCATTGAAGTTCAAAAAATCAACCGATCGGATATTAGCGAACAGTTCTTCGTATTGCTGGTTGTCGAACAATATATCAAAGTATTCCTGGCTGCCGATGCGGTGATGATAATTACATTTGGGACAAACAAAAAGGTTTTCTTTCAGTTCCAGCACCGTGCAGGTGTATTTGCAGCTCGGGCACTTGATCCATAATCCATCGGGGGTTTCCTTTTTTTCCGCTGTAGACGTAAGTATGCCCTTTTTGATTCGTTTGAACCAACGACTTCTCGCTTCATCATTGTGCCCATCCTCGCCGGCAAGGTTGGCATCAAAATCTTCTTCGTGTTGCATCTTTGTGCTTGTGTTGGAGGTCAAGATTAACGAATTTATTGAATAATAACAAAAATACCCGCTGCATGATATCATGCCGGAATAAACGGGAAAAGCAGGTAGTTCAACGGCTAACGGGTAATATACAGCACGCAAACAAAAATATGGGGAGCAAAGATAAACAAGAAATCTATAATTCAGTTCAGCAGATTTAATTCCTCAATTCAAACGGCTGTGCGGCTGCGCGTTTTGAAGGAAGCCAGGATGCAGTTAGCGCAATAATAAAAACAGTAATAGCTACAATAACAAAATCGGAAAAAACCAGTTTAACCGGGTAGTAATCAATAATAAAAGAAGTGCCTTCTAAAGGAATAAGCTTGAACTGCAATTGCAGAAAACACAGCAGCAGTGCCAGTATGATTCCTATTCCGGCACCGATAGCGGCCAACACGATGCCTTCGGTTAAAAAAACTTTTTGTATCCATCCCCGGTCGGCGCCCATGGATTGTAAAATTTGTATGTCTTTCTGCTTTTCCAGCACCAGCATGCTCAGCGCGCCTATCATATTAAATGCCGCTACTACCAGCACTAAAATAAATATACCAAAAATGGCATATTTTTCCAGGCGCATTACATTGTATAAGCTGCTGTTTTGTTCATAACGGGTTTGTACAGTATAGTGGGGCCCCAACAGTTGCCGGATCTGGCTTTTGGTTATCTCTTCATTATCTGTATCAGCAAGAGCAATTTCCGCTGCACTGTACTCATCGGGCTTAAAATTCATGTATTGCCTTACAAAATCCAGATTGGTAAGCACATATTTATTGTCAAATCCCTGTTCAACAGCAAAAGCGCCGTTGGGAATAATCCTTCCTTCATTAAAAGATGCCAGCGGGTTGCTGATATCGTCAACCCCTTTTTTAGGTAAATAAACGGTGAGGCCCCCGATAGCCCTGTCGCTTAAAATGGCAACTGCATTTTCAATGCCCACGCCCATAACCGCCCCCGGGTTTTCTGCATCACCCAGCGAAAACCGGCCCCTCACCAGGCTTTTTTCAACCGTGGTTACTTTAGTATAGTTCGAATCAACTCCCTTCAGTTCAACAATGGCCTGGTAGTCCTGGTTCTGTAAAAGCGCTTTTTCTTCCGCCACCAGCGAAAGGTTGCTGATATTGCTTATTTTTTTAAGCTCTGCTATCTGTGAAGGCGTGAGGATGATGGTCTTCCCGGAAGCAGGGGTTATTTTAAGATCGGTGTAAAATGTGGAGTACAGCGATTTTACAAGACCTTCAAATCCGTTAAAGGCGCTCCACAGCACCAGTAAAGCCGCTGTGGCAAAAGCAATGGCTGTTACGCTTACCCATGCAATGATATTGATGGCATTGGTAGATTTTTTGGCTTTAAAATATCTCCAGGCAAAAATGAGGTACAAGTGTGTATGATTTAGATGAAGGTAGAAGGTGGAAGGCGTAAGGTATAAGGTATAAGGTATAAGGTGGAAGGTGGAAGGTATAAGGTAGAAGGCGTAAGGTGTAAGGTGGAATACTCCTGCACCCTATATCTTTCACCCTATTCCTCTCCCGATCCGGTTTTTCCATCCTCTTCCTTTATTTTTTTAAACAATGCTTCCATTTTAAATACATGCTCCAGCGTATCGTCAATAAAGAATTTCAGTTCGGGTATGCGGCGCAACTGGTGCTTTACCCTTGCCGTGAGTTCCTTCTTGATCTCCCAGGCTCTGTCCTCAATTTTCTTTAAACCATCCCCGGGGTCTTTTACCTGGAAGAAACTCAGGTATATCCTTGCTTCCAGCAGGTCGGGGGTTACTTTTACCGATGAAATGGAAACCATTCCACCCTCCAGCATACCCAATCCAAGACGTTGAAATATTTCATTAAATTCTTCGTACAATAAACCGGCTACCTGTTTCTGACGTTTTCCTTCCTGCATTTCATTCGAGTTTAGTGGCTGTAAATTTACTTACTTTGCCGTTCAATTTGACCAGCAAACATAATGAAGAAATATTCGAGGATCTTTAAGTACCTGAAGCAATACCGTACGGAAATTGTTCTTTACTTTATTTGCATCATACTTTCCATTGCTTTTTCTGTTGTTTCACTGGGCATGCTCGCGCCCTTTTTCGATCTTATTTTTATGGGAGATGGCGCCGGCATGGTGCCTGAGGCCGACAGCCCCATTACAGCTTATATCCGTGAACTTTTGATACTATGGGTTGGAGATCTGAACCCGAAAGGAGCGCTGGCATTTATTTGTATTATAATAGTTGGTTCCATTTTATTGAAAAACCTGTTCCTCTATTTTTCTTTTAATATACTCAATCCCGTAAAGAACAGAATTGTTAATACGCTTCGGTTGGAGCTGTATTATAAAATACTTGGACTGCCGATAGGCTATTTTACCGAAAAGAGGAAGGGCGACCTCATCAGCCGTATCACCAATGATGTGGCGGAGGTTGAGGTTTCGCTCGTTGGAGCGCTGGAGGGCTGGATACGTGATCCCCTGACGATTTTAATAAATTTTGCTGTTTTATTTTACATCAGCCCGCAGTTGACCCTTGCCATCCTGGTGTGCATTCCGCTTGTAGGATTTGTTTTAGGACGTATTTCCCGCTCGCTGAAAAAGCAATCGAATGAGGCTGCTGTCAAATTAGGCGAATCATTATCGGTATTGGATGAAACGCTTAATGGGCTGCGGGTGATCAAAGCATTTAATATTGAAGCTTTGCTGAGAAGCAGGTTTGGAACAATAAATG
>NZ_DAOMOZ010000005.1:0-54234 GCF_035444585.1 Agriterribacter sp. | reverse complement strand
AACAAGGATAATTTTACCGTAACCGGTATTTTAAAAGACTTTCCCAATCATTCAAGATTTACTTCCGAATACCTGATACCCTGGTCGTATTTAAGGCATACCGGTGGCGATGATTCGAGCTGGGGCAACAACAGCACCCGCACCTATGTAATGTTGAAGCCCAATGCCACACTGGCTTCCGTAGCACCTAAATTACAGGTGTTGAAGCAGAAATACGATGAAGAGGCCCGCACGGATAAATGGGAAATGTTCATATATCCCATGAAAAAATGGCGGTTGTATTCGAGCTTCACCAACGGCGTGGAAGACGGCCGCGGCCGTATTGAATTTGTGCGTTTGTTTGGCATTATAGCCGCTTTTATCCTGCTCATCGCCTGCATCAATTTTATGAACCTGAGCACGGCGCGCAGCGAAAAAAGGGCAAAAGAAGTAGGCATCCGCAAAGTGGTGGGCGCCCGCAAAGGAACCCTGGTAGGACAATTTATAGGAGAATCCATTTTGCTTTCGTTCCTGGCGGCACTGCTGGCTCTTCTCATTGTAGTGATCAGCTTACCCGCATACAACCAGCTTACCGACAAAAAGCTGTTCATTGATTTTGCGGATGTTAACACATGGCTCGCGGGTATAAGCTTTATTGTATTTACAGGCGTGCTGGCCGGCAGCTATCCTGCTTTTTTCCTTTCGTCTTTTCAACCGGTAAAAGTACTCAAAGGAACTTTTAATAAAGCCCATGCGTTGGTTACCCCACGCAAAATACTGGTAATACTGCAGTTTACATTCGCCATCATCCTGATCATCTGCACCATCATCGTTAAACAGCAGATTGATTATGCCCGCAACCGGGAAACGGGATATGATAAAAACAACCTGGTATACCATTTTTTTACAAATGATATTGAAAAAAACTATGGGCTCATTAAAAACGAGCTGCTTTCTTCCGGGGCAGCCACATCGGTTGTAAAAACCAATTCGCCCCTTACGGAAGTATGGAGCGACGGCTGGGGCCAGGAATGGGAAGGGAAAGATCCGAATGATAAAACGGATTTTTACCGCTATGTGGCCGATGACGGGCTGGGAGCCGCCACCGGCATGCAATTCGTACAGGGGCGCGACTTTGATCTTAAAAAGTTCCCAACAGATTCAACGGGAATGATCATCAATGAATCTTCGCTGAAGGTGATGAAATTTAAAGATCCGCTTGGAAAAACCGTAAAAGACAATGGTATATCGTGGCATATTATAGGCGTAATAAAGGATTTTATCATTACTTCGCCTTACGAGCCCATCCGGCCGATGCTCATCATGGGCGCAAAAGCGAACTGGTTCCAGACCCTGCTCATTAAGCTCAACGATAAACAGCCTGTTGCGCAAAACCTGAAAACAGCCGAAGCCATTTTCAAAAAGTACAATCCCGAATATCCTTTCGACTACAAATTTGTTGATGAGGAATATGCCAGAAAATTTGAGAATGAGCAACGCCAGGGGATACTTGCCGCATTGTTCGCAGGGCTTACTATTTTCATATCCTGCCTGGGATTGTTTGGCCTGGCTACCTATATGGCCGAGAACCGGGTGAAGGAGATCGGTGTTAGAAAAGTACTGGGCGCATCGGTTACCGGTATTACCGCATTGCTTTCGAAAGATTTTTTAAAGCTTGTTCTCGTGTCTTTTGTTATCGCTGCACCATTGTCGTGGTGGGCCATGTACAAATGGTTACAGGATTATTCTTACCGTGTGAGCATTCAATGGTGGGTGTTTGCAATGGCCTGCCTGGTATCGGTAATGATCGCGCTGCTTACCATCAGCTATCAATCCATAAAAGCGGCAGTGGCCAATCCGGTTAAATCACTGCGCACAGAATGAGGTTAATTTGAAAATGCAGCGGTCGGTACGCGACGAAGGAGCGTCAGACCGCGGGTGAAAATGAATAAACCCGGAAACCGCAAATCAAAAAATCCGAAGTCTGAAATCCGGAATTCGAATTCACTACTCATATCTCCTACTCAAATATTCGTCCTATCTTCAGGACAAGACACTCATACCTCATACCTGAAACCTGCAACCTCTTACCGACCGTCCGTTATCGTACACTTTCCGTCCGTTATCGCACAACATTTTTGATCAGGGATTATAAGTGATTACATTTCAGTGCATTACAAAGTGGCATAGGTCTTGAAAAATAGCTTTATCCGCTCATTCTTCAAGCAATCATATGTTCAGGAACCATCTCACAACAGCACTGAGAACGATCAGGAGAAATAAAATTTTTTCAGGCATCAATATCCTGGGGCTGGCGCTTGGGCTCGCCGCATTTTGGCTGATCGTTTTATACATCGCCGATGAGCTGAGTTACGATCGCTACAATGCCAATGCCGAAAGAATAGTACGCGTAGCGCAACACGCGCGGTGGAGTGATAATAACATTCACGTGGCCCTGACCTCGGCTCCCTTTGCACCTGCACTGAAAACAGCTTTTCCTGAAATCGAAGATGCGGTAAGAATTAACACCGAAGGCGGAGGCATCATTACCTATGGAGATAAAAGCATAAAGCAGGGTGATATCGTATTTGCAGATAAAAGTTTATTGTATATTTTTTCTTACAACTTTTTATACGGTAATGCGGCTTCTGCCCTCTCCCACCCCAATTCTGTAGTACTTACCAACAGTCTCGCCATAAAACTTTTTGGCAACGCCGAAAAGGCTTTTAACCAAACCATTTATTTTGACAAAAATTTTCCTGCAACAGTTACCGCGGTCATTAAAGATATTCCGGATAATTCGCATTTGCGCTTTAGCGCAGTACGCCCCTTTCCTGCTGAAGATGCGGACAACTGGCAAAATTTCAGCATCTATACTTACCTGCTTTTAAAGAAAGGAGCCGATCATACAGAACTGGAAAAAAAGCTCCCGGCTTTTGCGGCCGGAACCATTCAAAAAATAATGGGTATTACCGATTATAAAATGGAGTTGCAACCGCTTACGTCTATTCACCTGCATTCAAATCTTGGATACGAGCTTAGTACCAACGGTAACATTAACCGGGTGTATATTTTTGCCGCTATAGCCATGCTGATACTCATCATTGCGATGATCAATTATATGAACCTTACTACTGCGCTTTCTGCCTCACGCATAAAAGAAATTGGGGTACGCAAAGCCATAGGTTCAGGAAAACGTTCTATTGCAGGCATGTTCATTACAGAAGCAGTGCTGGTAACCTGCATTGCGGCATTGATCGCAACATTTATAGTATCACTAACGCTTCCTCTGTTTAATGAACTTACCGCAAAAGAGCTGCCGGCAAACCGCTTTGGTATTTTAAATACGATCCTTTGTTTAATTACATTTTCGCTCCTGACAGGCTTCATCAATGGTATTTACCCTTCTTTATTCTTAGCCAGGTTTAAGCCCGTTCCCGCACTTAAGGGCGAACTGGGAAGGCAATCCGGCAGCATACTATTCCGAAAATCACTGCTGGTTTTCCAGTTTGTGATTACAGTGGTAATGATTGCAGGCGCGGTTATTATCTACCAGCAGTTACAATACGCCTTGCACACCAATCTCGGGTTTAACAAAGACGAAGTGCTCACTTTTCATATTGATGATAAAAAGGTTCGCGATCAGGTACCGGCATTAAAATCACAATTGTTGCAAAGCCCTCTTATAAAAAGCGTGGCTGCAGCAGGCAATCCTATCGGCAATAACAACCTGGGGGGTAATGGATATAAGTATGAAGAAAATAACGGTGCTGCTTCGGATCATACAAAAATAGCACAGGAATTAATGGTAGATGCTGATTTTGTAAATACGATGGAAATAAAACTAATAGAGGGAAGGAATTTTTCTGATGCCATGCCCGCGGATCAATCCGGTTCCGTTCTGGTCAATGAAACACTGGTAAGGGAATTAGGGTGGAAAGAACCGGTTGGCAAACAAATACTGAAAGCATCCGATGACGATGGAAATACAGCGCCTAAGAAAGTAATTGGCGTTATAAAAGATTTTCATACCTATTCGCTGCAACATAAAATAGAACCGCTGGTAATGGTAATGCCGCCGGCAGCCTCGGATGAAGACAATCTGTATGTGCGGATCGCAAAAGGTAAAATCCCGCAGGGGCTTGCTTACATTGATAAAGTGTACCGCCGGTTTGATAAGACGAACCAGGCCACATACAGTTTCCTTGATCAGAACTTTGCAAAGCAATATAAAGCGGAAGAAAAACAGGGCCAGATCGCTTTGTTGTTTTCCATACTTGCCGTCTTCATTGCATGCCTCGGACTATTCGGCCTCGCTACTTTCTCTGCCAGCCAGCGCATTAAAGAAATAGGAATCCGCAAAGTGCTTGGAGCCAGTGTGGCAGGGATCGTCATTTTATTATCCAAAGATTTTTTGAAGCTTGTACTCATTGCATTGTGCATTGCTGTACCCATTGCATGGTATGCAATGAACAAATGGCTGGAAGATTTTGCCTACAGGATTGAACTGGGCGGAAGCGTATTTATCATAGCCGGAATAACGGCTCTGGCTATAGCATTGCTTACCGTAAGCTTTCAGGCCATAAAAGCAGCCGTTGCAAACCCCGTGAAATCGCTTCGAACGGAGTGACGAAATAAATATTATTGCGGATGAAAAGCCTGAAAAGATATATGCAGCGCATACCAGATTACTGATCGCTAACAATTTTTATATGCTTAAAAAAAATTTCATTATAGCATTCAGGGCTTTAAAAAGCAGCAGGTTTTATGCAAGCGCCAGTATAATTGGTCTTACCATTGGCATTACCTGCAGCCTGCTGATATTGTCCTTTGTTTACTATGAAATGAGTTTCGATACATTTCACAAAAAAAGAGATCGCATTTACCGGGTAAATTATGATGTGCTGATGGGCGCCAAAGAAACGATTTCTCCTTCAGTACCGGTATTTGTTGCCCCCCAGTTAAAAATGAGATTTCCTGAAGTGGAGGATGTTACCCGGTTTTTGCCGGGATGGTATTCACAAACCATCAGTCGCGGAAATATTTTTTTTGATGAAAAAGGTTTTGCTTACGCTGATCCTCATTTTTTTAGGTTGTTTGATTTCAAACCAATATCCGGCAACCTGGATATGGCTCTGAGCGATCCGAACACACTTGTGATTACAAAGGATATGGCAAAAAAATATTTCGGGCAGGAAGATCCGGTAGGTAAAACATTATTGTTCAACAATGACAGAGAATTCACTGTCAGGGCTGTCATTCAAAACATTCCATCCAACTCTCATTTTAATTTTGATTTTGTTACTTCTTTATACAGCATTAAGGGATTCGACAGCCTTGAAACCAGGCAGGTTTGGAATAACCCCAACTACACGACCTTTTTATTGCTGAAACCCGGTGTTAATGAAGCAGCGCTTTCGCACAAAATAGATGAATGGGTAAATCCGGATCCAAAAAGTGAAACAACAACTGCTGATAATGCAACATATTTACAGTTAGAGCCGCTGAAAGATGTGCATTTTAATACGCAGGTATTTAACTTCAAAAACATATTTATAGTAACTGACCCGAAATACATCACTGTTTTCGCAGCCGTTGCTGTTCTTGTATTGCTGATAGCATGTTCCAACTATATTAACCTTGCTACGGCCAAAGCCTCTTCCCGGGGTAAAGAAGTGGGTATCCGAAAAGCCATTGGAGCCGGCTTTTGGCAATTGTTTTTTCAATTTCTTACCGAATCATTCCTCCTCGTTATAGTAGCAATGTTCATTTCTGTTATTGCCACAAGTCTTTTGCTTCCCCGTTTCAACAATATTTTAGGAAAGGAAATTCCGTTTTATCTTTTCAATGCAAAGTTCCTGCTGTGCATTATTGTGGCTACTGTAGCGATATCGCTTCTTGCAGGATTTTATCCTGCATTTCTGCTGTCAAAATACGGGGCAGTGGAATCCCTTAAAGGGGAATTCGAAAAAACAGGAAAGTCAGGAATAAGCGTAAGAAGAAGCCTGGTTGTGCTGCAATTCACTATCGCTATTATACTGATATCAGGAGCTATTGTTGTTCGTTCCCAACTGCTGTTTATGCAGTCTGAAAAACTAGGATTTGATAAAGAGCATGTATTGGTGGTTCATGGCAATGCGGATATCCGTAAAAGCCTGGATGCATTTAAAACTGCACTAAAAAAAATAAACGGCGTGCAGGACGCTTCACTAACATGGAGGTCGCCTTTTGAAACCGTTACCGGAAATGGGTTTTCCATAAAAGCAAATCCAGCGTCGGAAAACGACTGGCATGTGGTAGGTGGTATAGCCGGTGATGATCATTATCTGTCAACGCTGGGGATTTCTTTACTGGCAGGCAGGAATTTTGATCCTGCAAAAATAAAAGGCGACAGTACAGTCAATGAGTTCATAGTGAACGAAGCATTTCTGCGGCATTATAGATTACGGGCTAAAGATGTCATAAGCAAAGAAGTACAATTGGGTTTAGCTGGTAAGGGATCTATTGTTGGAGTGGTGAAAGACTTTCATACCAGCTCCATGCACGACCAAATTCAGCCGGTGGTATTATTCAATCATCCCGGCTATTTTGGAGAAGTGCTATTAAAAATTGCTCCCGGCAACCTGCCGGAGATGCTTAAGCGTATTGAAGAAGTATGGAAGTCATTTGCACCTTCCCGCCCGTTCAATTATTCCTTTCTTGATGAAGAGTACAATATTAAATATAAAGCTGAACAACGGTTAAGTTTCCTGATGTCTGTTTTTTGCGGAGTAGCTATTTTAATTACCTGTCTCGGACTGCTTGGCTTAATGACATTTACTGTATCGCGACGTACCAGGGAGATCGGCATCAGGAAAGTGCTTGGTGCTTCCGTGCTGAATATCACATCCCTGCTTTCCAAAGATTTTTTGATTCTTGTTGCCATAGCAATGGCTATTGCAACGCCCCTTTCATGGTATTTTATGCATCGCTGGCTGCAGGACTTCGCTTATCGCATTCATATTGGCTGGTGGATATTTGTTGCCGCAGGATCATTGGCGCTGACCACTGCCCTTATAACGGTTGGCATTAAGGCCATAAAGGCGGCGATGGCAAATCCTGTTGAAGCATTGCGAAGTGAATGAGGCGGTCGGCACGCGACAAAGGAGCGTCAGACCGCGATTAACGTAAAAAATTTAATTGCTGAAAGCTCACGGCTGAAAGCCCATAGCCCAAAGCTCATAGCTCAAATCAACAAATCAGAAATCACCTTCTATGTTTAAAAATTTTTTCAAGATCGCATGGCGCAACCTCGTGAGAAAAAAAGTTTTTTCTGCCATTAATATTATCGGCCTTGCCCTGGGCCTGGCAATATTTACACTGATCAGCTTATACGTTTTGGACGAACTGTCGTATGATCGCTATAATGAATTGGCCGATCGCATCTATCGTGTCAATACTCATATCAAAGTTAATGGTACCGGATTTAATAGTAATTATACGCCCGCACCTATGGCGGATGCCCTGGTTACCAATTATCCCCGGATTGAACAGACGGTACGGATCTCGGGCGGTAACGATATGCTCGTAAAAAAGGATGATGAAACGTTGATCGAAAAAAATGCCTTTTTTGCTGATACCAACCTTTTCAAAGTATTTACTCTTGATCTGCTTAAGGGAAATCCTGAAACTGCATTATCCAATCCGAATTCGATGATTATTTCTGCTTCTATGGCAAAAAAATATTTTAACAGCCTGGATGTAATTGGCAAAACACTTAAAGTGGATAATACCGATCTCTACAATATTACAGGCGTTATTAAAGACATGCCTTCGCAGTCGCATCTGCATTTTAATTTCATTAAATCTATGGCCAGCCTCGAATCATCTGCATCAAATTTCTGGCTGAGCAATTCCTTTATGACTTATGTACTCGTTCGTAAAGGAACGACACAAGCTGAACTTGACAACTATCTGGAACAAACAGCGAAAAAATATGCGGAGCCGCAATTGATGAATATGGTTCACAGCTCCTTTTCAGACCTTGAAAAAAATGGCGGACATTTTGAATATGCCAGCATTCCTCTCACGAAAATACATCTGTACTCACAGCTATCGTCTGAAGTAGAATCCTCCGGTAATATCGAATACGTGTATATTTCAGCGATCATTGGATTGCTGATCCTGCTTATAGCCTGTATCAACTTTATGAATTTGTCAACCGCCCAATCTGCGGGACGCGCTAAAGAAGTGGGCGTGCGTAAGGTAATCGGTTCAGGACGTGCAAATTTGGTAAAGCAGTTCTTAACTGAATCATTGCTTACGGCAATGGCAGCTTTTATTTTTTCTGTCATTTTAATAATATTATTGATCCCGTTGCTGAATCAACTGTCCGGGAAAGAAATTAACCTGGCTTCCGGTTTATATACGTGGCTATTCCCGGCTTTGCTGTGTGTAGCGCTGATCTGTGGTCTGCTCGCAGGAATTTATCCGGCTTTTATATTGTCTGCATTTGACCCGATCAAAATACTAAAAGGCAAATTTATTTTAAATGTCAGGGGATATAAACTCAGGAACGCACTGGTCATCTTCCAGTTTACCACAGCTATCATCCTCATCACCGGCACGCTCGTTATCTACCAGCAATTGAATTACATCAGGAATAAAAACCTGGGATACGATCGTGACCACGTGCTGGTGCTGAACAATGCGTATGCACTCGGCGAACACACGCAGACTTTTAAGAAAGAGATTTTACAATTATCCGGCGTGGTGGCCGGCGCTTTAACCCAGGATCTTCCTACCACTACTGCAAATAACTGGAATAGGAATGCCTATTCAAAGGATGCAACCATGAATGCAAGCCAGACGCAAACGTTAGTGGATTGGGCGGTTGATGCGGGCTACATTCCTACATTGAAAATGGAAATGGTAAAAGGAAGAAATTTTTCACCGGATATGCCTACTGATTCGTCAGCGATCATCATTAACGAAACAGCGGTCAGTTCACTGGGTTTTAAAGATCCGCTGAATGCTAAGCTATACGATTTTAATTCGCGAACGAACCAGACACAGGAATTTCATGTTATAGGCGTTGTCAAAGATTTTAATGCAGGGTCGCTGCGTTATACCACTGAGCCGCTGGTGATGCGCTATTCCAAATATGGAGGACAATTTATTTTTCGTATAAAAAGCGCGAATATTCCGCAATTGCTTTCGCAGATAGAAAGCCGGTATCATTCATTCGACCAAATGAGTTCGCAACCTTTTATTTACTCTTTCATGGATGAGGATTTCAATAATTTGTACAAGGGTGAACAGCGCACGGGCAGTATGTTTACCACTTTCGCCGCGCTTGCTATTTTCATTGCCTGCCTCGGATTGTTTGGGCTGGCGGTTTATTCAGCCGAGCAGCGCACCAAAGAAATTGGCATTCGCAAAGTGCTGGGTGCAAGCGTAAGTGGCATCATTAGTTTATTGTCCAAAGATTTTATCAGGTTGGTAATTGTGTCCATTGTAATTGCTACGCCGGTCGCCTGGTGGGCCATGCATAAATGGCTGCAAAGTTTTGCATACAAAATCAATATAAGCTGGTGGATATTTTTGGTTGCAGGAATTGTTGCGGTTTTGATTGCATTGATAACAGTAAGTTCCCAGGCGATTAAAGCGGCAGTGGCGAATCCGGTTGGGAGTTTGAGATGTGAATGAAATTAATTTAGAAATGCAGCGGTCAGCACGCGACGAAGGAGCGTCAGACCGCGAATTAATTTGAAAATGTGACAATTTGAAAATTTGAAAATGACGGGGAAAGCGGTAACGTGAAAATATAGCGGTCGGCACGCGACAAAGGAGCGTCAGACCGCGATTAAAAAAGTTTAATTGCTGAAAGCTCACGGCTCAAAGCCCACAGCTTAAATCAGAAATCAACTTCTATGTTTAAAAATTTTTTCAAAATTGCATGGCGTAATCTTATTAAAAGCAAAGGTTACAGCGCTATTAACATTGGCGGACTGGCAGCAGGTATGGCTGTAGCCATACTGATCGGCTTGTGGGTATATGATGAATTGTCTTACGATAAATATCATGAGAATTATGACCGCATTGCACAGGTAATGCAACATGCCAACTTTAATGGCGAAACAGCAACACAAACAGCCAATCCTGCTTTGATGGGACCTGAGATAAGAGCAAAATACGGCAGTGATTTTAAATATGTGGTACAGGCATCGTGGCAGGGTGGTCACCTGCTTTCAGCAGGCAAGAGGAATTTCACCAAAAAAGGTATTTTCTTTGAAGCCGATGCCCCCGATATGCTCACCCTCAAAATGTTGAAAGGCACAAGAAAAGGTTTAAAAGATCCCTATTCTATCATGCTTTCTGCCTCCGCTGCCAAAGCTATATTTGGCAATGAAGACCCGATGAACAAAGCCATCAGGCTCGACAGAACCCTCGATGTGAAAGTTACAGGTGTATATGAAGATCTGCCCGATAATACTTCATTCCGTGAACTGGAAATTATAATGCCATGGGAGCTGTGGCTCATTCAAAATCCGTGGGTCAAACAAATGAAAAATCCCTGGGGCAGCAATTTCTCACAAACTTTCGTTCAGGTTGCCGGCAATGCCGACATGCAGAAGGTTTCCGCGAAGATCAAAAATGTAAAACTGGACAATGTTGGCGCCGATGAAAAAAGATACAAATGGGAAGTGTTTCTGCAGCCCATGAGCAAATGGAACCTGCACAGTGAGTTTAAAAACGGCGTAAACACAGGTGGCAATATCCGTTATGTATGGCTGTTCAGCATCATCGGCATTTTCGTTCTCGTACTTGCCTGTATCAATTTCATGAACCTCAGTACGGCAAGGAGCGAGAAAAGAGCAAGAGAGGTAGGTATACGCAAAGCCATCGGCTCCATGCGCTGGCAGATAATAAGGCAATTTTTTACTGAGTCGTATGTAGTGGTACTGCTGGCATTTGTATTTGCAATGATATTGGTTGCTTTGCTGTTGCCATTGTTCAATGATGTAGCAGGCAAAAAAATGGCCATGCCATGGGGCAATGTTGTATTCTGGCTCGCAAGCATTGTATTCATTTTTATAACAGGACTGCTTGCAGGCAGCTATCCCGCATTCTATCTTTCATCATTTCAGCCATTGAAAGTTTTAAAGGGCACATTCAGGGTTGGAAAAGGGGCAAATATCCCGAGAAGGGTGTTGGTGGTGCTGCAGTTTACGGTGTCGGTAATGCTGATCATCGGTACCATTATCGTTTACCAGCAGATACAGTATGCAAAAGACAGACCTATTGGTTATACCCGCAACGGGCTGATCAATATGGGCCTTGAAAAAGAGATAAAGCAACACTTTGATGCCACAAGAACGGAATTAAAGAATGCCGGCGCTATTGAAGAAATGACCGCTTCAAACAGCCCGCTTACGGGTGTATGGAATACCAATGGCGGCTTTGACTGGGAAGGTAAAGATCCTAATCTTGCAGTTGATTTCCCCAATAATAATGTTTCATACGATTATGGTAAAACGGTTAAATGGACAATAAAAGAAGGGCGCGACTTTTCAAGAGCATTTGCCACAGATTCTGCTGCATTCATCATCAACGAATCAGCCGCAAAATTCCTGGGCTTCAGCAACCCTGTGGGAAAGATCTTAAAATGGAACGATCACCCGTTCACCATCATTGGCGTAATTAAGGATATTATGCAGGAGTCTCCTTTCTATCCCGTACGCCCAACCCTGTATCACGTAGGCGAGCTGGATAATATGTTCAATTTGATCATCCGGTTAAATTCGCACAGGAGCGCATCTTCTTCCTTAAAAACGATTGAACAGCAGTTCAAAAAATACACTCCGGATGTACCTTTCGATTACAAATTTGTGGACGAGGATTTTGGTTCAAAGTTCATTGCCGAAGAACGCATTGGCAGGCTCTCATCTTATTTTGCCATACTCGCTGTTTTCATTTCCTGCCTGGGCTTGTTTGGAATGGCAAGCTTTGTAGCAGAACAAAGAACAAAGGAAATAGGCATCCGGAAAGTGCTTGGTGCAAGTGTGGTTAACCTCTGGAAGCTGTTGTCAACAGAATTTATATTGCTCGTGGGTTTGTCGTGTATAATAGCCGCACCGGTAGCGTATTACTACCTCAGCAACTGGCTTACCAACTATGATTACAGGATAAGTATAAGCTGGAAGGTATTTGCTGTTGCTGCGCTGATAGCTTTATTTATTACTGTGATCACCGTTAGCCTTCAATCAATCAAAGCAGCGATGGCAAACCCTGTGAAAAGCCTTCGAACCGAATAGCTACGGCTCTCAAAGAGTGCTTGAGAACGGAATAAGTTAATTTGAAAATGTGGTAATTTGAAAATTTGAAAATGGTGAGAAAAGCGGAATGTGAAAATGAAAGCGGTCGGCACGCGACGCAGGAGCGTCAGATCGCGGATTAATGTAAAGACATTAATTGCTGAAAGCTGATGGCTCAAAGCTTACAATTCGGTACACGACGAAGGAGTGTTAGACCGAGGGTATAATCTGAGCATGTGATGAATAGCCGGCCGTTGCCGGTGGGTGAGCCATGTACGGCAATGCAACAGGCACCGTCCGTTTTCGGACGCTTTCTTTAAATGCACATTCCTAAAGTGTTTGTTTATAGTAACTTACATGCTTGGCACAGGTATTGGAACATGAAATCACAACGTTTCATTACAGCTAAACACTCTCCATGCTACATATCTTTTTTAAAACGATCTTTCGAAATCTCAGGAAGAATAAAACGTACAGCTTCCTCAATATTTTCGGATTGGCAACCGGCATCGCCTGCGCCGGCCTTATTTTTTTATGGGTGGAGGATGAGGTGAATTACGACAGCTTTAATGCAAAGAAAGATGAATTATACATTATTCGGGTAAACCAGCTTTACGACACGTACGCCGCTACTTTTTCTTCAACCCCGGGAGTAATGGGGCCGGCTTTGCAGGAAGATATTCCTGAAATTGTAAATGCCTGCCGGGTAACAGAAGATCAGACCTCCCTGCTTTTTACCATAGGAGATAAACCGGTATATGCTTCAGGGAAATACGCAGAGTCTTCATTGTTCAGCATGTTTACATTGCCTTTTGTACAGGGCAATGCAAAGCGCGCTTTTTCACAATTGCATTCCCTGGTCATCACAGAAAAGACCGCCAAAAAGTTCTTTGGCAATGAAAATAATGTGCTGGGAAAAACAGTAAGGGTGGATAATAAGCAGAACTATGTGGTAACAGGTGTTTTGAAGGATCTGCCCGAAAATTCTTCCCTGAAATTTGAATGGCTGTCGCCTTTTGATATTTTTTACCAGCAAAGCCCCTGGGCGCAGACATGGGGAAATTTTTGTCTCAATACCTATGTGGAGCTCAGGCCCGGAAGCAATCCGACATCAGTAAATAAAAAGCTATACGATTATATCAGGCAAAAGCAGCAGTCAGAACAATCTGTAGTGCATGCATTCCTATTCAGCATGAACGACTGGCATTTATACGACCAGTTTGATAATGGCAATCTAACCGGTGGAGGCCAAATACAATATGTACGCCTGTTCACGATCATTGCATGGATCATTCTTTTCGTTGCCTGCATCAATTTTATGAATCTTGCCACGGCCCGCAGCGAAAAACGTGCGCGGGAAATAGGCGTAAGGAAAGTGCTGGGCTCAGGAAGAAAAAGACTGATCGGCCAGTTTATGGGTGAAGCATTGTGCATGGCGGCGTTTGCTGCAGCGGTTTCTGTTATCCTAATGTCTTTGGCATTGCCTGCATTTAACGCCCTGGTGCAGAAGGATCTTTCGCTGGGCTTACATCATCCCGTTCATATAGGAGCATTATTATTCGTTACATTGATATGCGGACTGTTAGCAGGCAGCTATCCTTCCCTGTATTTATCATCGTTTAACCCGGTATTTGTTTTAAAAGGAATAAAACTAAAAACGGGCAGCGCTGCTTTTATACGAAAAGGACTGGTAGTAGCGCAATTCACTGTTTCCATCGTGCTCATTATCGGAACGATCATCATTTACCGGCAAATTCAGCATGTAAAAACCAGGAACCTCGGTTTTAATAAAGACAACCTGTTACAGATGAGGTTACAGGGAGATATGCTGAAAAACTTCTCCGCTATCAAGTACGATTTAATAGCTACCGGTGCAATCGAAAATGCGGCCCTCGCTGATCATGAAACGATATACGACGGGAACAATACCGGCAATATTACATGGCCGGGCAAAGACCCCAACAGCAATATTCTTATTTCACAACGATTGGTGAGCCCCGAATTCATATCCGTTACAGGTATGCATATCAATGAAGGAAGAGACTTCAGATCAACAGACGTGGTGGAGATGGGGAATGATTTCGGGCCAAAATATCCTGACCGGTTGTTCAACATTATCATTACAGAATCGCTGGCAAAGCTGATCACCAGAGGAAGCGCATTGGGTATAGTACTACAGGTTCCGGGTCAAAGAGAAAACCAACATTACAACCTGAAAGTAACCGGCGTGGTAGCAGATTATGTGTATGGCAACATGTATGGCAAATCAGACCCGGTGATATTTTATTGTATACCACAGGTTACAAGCTTGCTGTACCTGCGTACAAAAGTGCAGGCAAACACAGAGCAGGCTCTGGCGAAAATAGAAGCCGTAATGAAAAAACACAACCCCGCCTACCCTTTCGAATACAGGTTTGTTGATGATCAGTTCAACCAGATGTTCATCAATGAAATGCTGATCAGCAGGTTGTCGCAGGTGTTTGCGGCGTTAACCATTATTATTTCATGCCTGGGGCTGTTTGGACTTGCGGCATATACCGCCGAAAGAAGAACCAAGGAGATAGGCATACGCAAAGTGCTGGGTGCAAGTGTTTCAGGCATTGCAGGTCTGCTGTCCAAAGATTTCCTCCAACTGGTTTTACTCTCCTGTATTGTTGCATTTCCTTTTGCCTGGTGGATAATGACCAACTGGCTGCAGGGCTATGCTTACAGGATAGATATTGACTGGTGGATATTTTTAGCGGCTGGTGCTTTAGCCATGCTCATTGCCTTGTTTACGATCAGCTTCCAGGCCATCAAAGCAGCGGTGGCCAACCCGGTGAAATCGTTGCGCACAGAATAAAATGATAGCGGTCGGTACGCGACGAAGGAGCGTCAGATCGCGGATTATTTGAAAATTTGAAAAAGTGAAAATTTGAAAATAAAACAACCAACATGCGATGAAAGAAACATCGTATCCGAATACAGGAATTTGTAAATTAGAAATCGCTGAAAGCTGATCGCTGATGGCTCATAGCCCAGCCCACAGCTTAAATCAGGAATTAACAAACCAAGCATCATAAATCAATTTCTATGTTTAGAAATTATTTCAAAACCGCATGGAGAAATTTGTGGAAGAATAAAACCTATTCCGCAATTAATATTATCGGCCTTGCCATTGGCATGGCAGCCTGTATAGTTATTCTCCTTTTTGTTTTTTATGAAAGAAGCTTTGACAATTTCCATACAAAAAATATTTACCGGCTAAACGAAGTACAGAAATTTGAGGGCATGGTAGCCGCACAAAAAGTAGCTCTTACCATGTTCCCCATGGGACCCACATTAAAAGCAGCATTCCCCGAAATAAAAAATTTTACACGGATCAATGCAGCCGAAAATGAACCGTTATTCTTAGAGAATAAAAAAATATACATTAAAAGAATATGTTTTGTTGATTCTACCTTTCTTAACATTTTCGATTTCCCCTTATTAAAAGGCTCCCGAAGCAAAGCGCTGGAGAAGCCCAATAGCATTGTGCTGACCCAGGCTGCAGCAGAAATGTACTTTGGCAATACAGATCCTATAGGAAAAACGCTTGCCAGTTATGGCAGAAATGATACTACCCGCGTTGTTGTAACAGGTGTTTTGGAAAATATTCCCCGAAATTCCCAGTTACAATTTGATGCGCTGGTTTCTTTCAGCACCATTGCCCGTCCGGAATGGATGAACAATTGGGGAGGCAACTGGCTGAATACTTATCTTGAATTAACGCCCGGCACCGATATTGCTGCGCTTGAAAACAAATTCCCCGCCTTCCTTAAAAATCATATGTCGAACGATAACTGGAAAAATTATGAATTATTCCTCCTTCCGTTAAAAGACGTACATGCAGGCGCAACAGATATAGGGTTGGATAAATTCAACTACCAGCAGTTCGATAAAAATTACACCAATATCTTTTTTATTATCGCGCTCGTGGTATTGCTGATCGCCTGTGTAAACTTTATGAATCTTTCTACTGCCCGCTCTGCCGAAAGGGCAAGGGAAGTAGGTATAAGAAAATCAGTAGGTGCATTCCGGTGGCAATTATCCGTTCAATTTATCGGGGAATCTGTAATGCTGTCGCTTGTCGCCATGTTCCTTGCCATTATTCTCGTAAAGCTTTTTTTACCCTCCGTAAATCAGCTAAGCCAGCGGCAACTGGCTTTTCCCATTTTCACCAACTGGCAAACTGCGCTTTACGTCGTTGCCGGCTCCATTACCCTTGGAATAATGGCTGGTCTTTATCCTGCCGCCTATTTGTCTTCTTTTCTTCCTGTTAAAGTATTGAAAGGCTCCGTTCAAACCGGTAAGAACAAGGGAACATTAAGAAATATGCTTGTTGTTACACAGTTTGCCTCCGCCATCTTTCTCATTATAGCTACTGTTTTTGCGATAAAGCAATTGAATTACATGAAAAACAGGCCAACCGGTTTTGACCGTGAACAGATAGTGACCATTCCGTTTCGTGACAGGACTTCTGAAAAATTTGATATTTTAAAGAAAGATCTTCTTCAAAATACATTAATAACGTCTGTTACTGCTTCCCAGGATGTGCTTGGCAGTCACCTCGATCAGTCGGGCATTGAATTTAAAGGCGACGGGCCATTGCGCCAGCTTACTTCAACACGACTTATAGTTGATCCTGATTACCTCGCAACATATAAAATTAAACTGGCTGCAGGCAGAGACTTTTTACCCGGTCCTTCAGCCAATGGCCGGGAATACATCATTAATGAATCATTAGCAAAAGAATTAATGAAAGATGATACGAATGCTGATATGTCGTCATTATTGGGAAAACATTTCGGCTTCGATTCAACAGGTAAGATCGTTGGTATAGCAAAAGATTTCAATTTTAATTCTTTGCATCATAAAATTGAAACGATGTTCCTGTTCAATATGACCAATTGGGGCTTCAGCAATATGTCGGTGAAGATCAATGCCAATAAACCCAAAGAATCACTGGCCTTTATTCAATCCGTATGGCAAAAGAACTGTCCGGACGTTCCTTTCGAATACCAGTTTCTTGATGAACATTTTCAGGAAATCTATCGTGCCGATTCACAAATCAGCACCGTTATAGGCACATTGGCCATATTGGCAATTATTATTTCCTGTCTCGGGTTGTTTGGACTGGCTTCTTATTCCGCAGAGAAAAGAACAAAAGAAATAGGGATCAGGAAAGTATTGGGTGCATCATTGCAAAATATTGTGCTGATGCTATCCAAAGATTTTTTAAGATATGTTTTGATAGCCAACCTGATTGCCTGGCCGTTAGCAGGGTTAGCCGTTCACCGGTGGCTGCAGGATTATGCCTATCGCATTAACATCAGCTTGTGGATATTCCTGGTAGCGGGGGGAGTGGCAATATTAATTGCTTTTCTTACCATCAGCTTTCAATCTGTTAAAGCGGCCATAACGAACCCCGTTAAGGCATTGCGAAGTGAATAGTACAATGAAAGCGGTCGGCACGCGATGAAGGAGCGTCAGACCGCGCATTTAATGTGGAAATGTGAGAAATGTGAAAGTGTGGAAATGAAAGCGGTTAGCACGCAACGAAGGAACGTCAGACCGCGGGGTAGGGAGATAAGAATAGTACAAGTTTAAAATCATAAATCCATTATATGCTTAAAACATATCTGAAAACGGCAATAAGAAACGTGCAAAAGCACTGGAGTAATTCAATGATCAATATTGCCGGACTAATGGTAGGACTTGCAGCCTTTTTCCTGATCTTTCTTGTTGTACAGTACCAGGAAAGTTTCGAAGATTTTCACTTAAACAAAGACCAGATTTATCGTGTGGTTCGTATTGGAAGATCCGCAGAAAACCGCGAATACAGAACCGGTGTACCTTTTCCTGTTACGCAAGGTTTACGTACTGATATACCACAGTTGAAACGTGTTGCTGCCATTTATGGAGACAATGATGTTCAGGTGAGCACGACGGCAGAAGATGGAACAGTAGTAAAGAAGTTCAGGGAAAAGAATGTATGCTCCGCAGATCCCCGGTTCTTTGAGATGTTCAGCTTCCCCCTGATTGCAGGAAATCTAAAAACTGCGCTGAATGATGCTAATACAGTGTTGCTTACGAAAGATATCGCTGTTAAATATTTCGGTGATTGGCAGGCTGCTTTGGGTAAAACGTTGAAGCTGTATCAAAGAGTAATGAAAGTAACAGGCGTTCTTGATAACCCTCCGGCAAACACAGACTTCCCTTTAGGCGTTGTTGTTTCTTACTCCACGCTTATGAACCCGCAAAGTGCCGCCGACTGGTCAGGCATTTCAGATGATAACTATTGTTTTATTCAACTGGATAAAAATGCATCGGTAGGCCAGGTCAGCAAATTGATTGATCAGTTTACCGATAAACATATTAAACCGGTAAATCCCGGCTATTTTTTATCTCTCCAGCCATTAAAGGAAATACATTTTGATAAGCGCTATGGTAACTTCACCGGCCGCACTTTTGGTAAAGATCTTATACTGGCACTGAATATCATTGGCATTTTTCTCCTGGTTATCGCCTGTATAAACTTCATAAATATTACAACGGCAAGGGCTGTTGGCCGGGCTCGCGAAGTAGGCGTTCGAAAGGTGTTGGGTAGCAGCAGGAAACAGCTTATGGCACAGTTTCTTGGTGAAACCGGCATTACCACTTCCCTGGCTTTGCTGGGCTCAATGGTCATTGCAATAGCCTGTATATCCTTTTTAAATGGATTGCTGGATATCCATTTATCAGTTACTGCATTTTTGAAACCCGGCTTTATTCTTTGTGCTTTCATGACATTTTTTGCAGTAGTGCTTTTGTCAGGTATTTACCCGGCATTGGTTTTATCGGGTTTTAAATCAATCAATGTTTTGAAGAGCTCAGTTAATGTAAGTGTAAGGGGCATTTCTTTAAGAAGAGCTTTGGTTGTTTTTCAATTTGTAATTGCACAGGCATTGATCATCGGAACATTAATAGTTGCATCACAAATGGAATATTTCAGGAATGCAGACATGGGCTTCACTAAAGAAGCTGTTATTAATGCAGGTTTTCCGTCAGACAGCCTCAGCTATACCAAAATTGACGTTCTGAAAAATGAAATTGAAAAAATCAATGGAGTAAAACAAGTAAGCCTCAGCTTGTTTACCCCGGCGGGAAGCGGCGGCTGGGCTACGGATTTTCAAACAAATGATAATAACAAATCAAACCCAAAGATGATCGTACAGATGAAACCGGCAGATACTTCATTTTTCGGACTGTACAGCCTGAAGTTGATAGCCGGCCGTATGTATTTTCCTTCTGATACAGTAAGGGAATTTGTGGTGAATGAAACAGTTGTTAAAAATATGGGATTAACCGGCGCAGATAAAGCTGTAGGTAAAATAGTGAATGTTGCAGGCCGGCAGGGAACAATTGTAGGCGTTGTTAAGGATTATCATACATTTTCTCTGCGTGATGCTATTGGCCCCACCGTAATGACAACGATTAAACGCAGCTATCGTGTTGCCAATATAAAGATTGATTTACAAAAGGCACAACAGGTTATAGGCTCATTGCAAAAAGTATGGAACAACTATTATCCTGATTATGTATTTGAATATGATTTTCTTGATCAAACATTAGCTGCCTTTTATAAACAGGAAAATGAGATGGCAACATTGTATAAAATATTTTCAGGGATTGCCATTTTTATTTCCTGTCTCGGCCTATATGGTTTGATTTCATTCATAGCAGCTCAAAGGAAAAAAGAAATTGGAATACGGAAGGTTTTGGGAGCACCTACTTACGGTATAGCAGTGATGTTGTCGAAAGAGTTTACCATGCTTATCGTAATTGCATTTCTTATTGCAACGCCTATTGCATGGTATTTTATGCATGAATGGCTGCAACAGTATGTGTACAGGATAACAATGGGTGCCGGCCTTTTTATTGCAACCATTATTTGCTCGCTGGTTGTAGCATGGCTGGCTGTTGGCTACACCACAATAAAAGCGGCAATGGCAAACCCGGTAAAGTCACTCCGAACGGAGTAACAGCAAATGTGAGAAATGTGGAAATGAAAGCGGGCGGCACGCGACGAAAGAGCGTCAGATCGCGGTAAATGTAACGATATGAATTGCGAACGTGATAACTCACGGCTCAAAGCCCATAGGCCCGCAGCTTAAATCAAAAATCAACAAACTTGTCCGCCGGGGCGGATCAGAAATCATAAATCACCCTGTATGCTTAGCAATTATTTCAGGATTGCATTCAGAAACCTGATGAAGCACAAAACTTTTTCATTCATCAATATTCTCGGATTAACCATTGGTATCGCTGTTTGCATGATGATCTTTCTTTTCATCATGAATGAATTCAGCGTGGATCATTTTCATAAAGACGGAGACCGCGTTTATCGTGTGATGCGGGGTTATAAGAACGATGGGCAGACAAGAAGTGTGTCTTATTTGTCCGGCATGTACGCCCCCGCGTTACAGAATGATTTTAAAGGCCAGGTTGAAAATGTTGTCCGGGTCAATCAAAACGACAATCTTATTACCATTGACAACCGGTCTTTTCATGAAAAGAAAATAATTAATGCAGACAGCAATTTCTTCAGCTTCTTTTCATTTCCTTTGTTAAAAGGAAATCCGCGAACCGTATTACAGGAGCCTCATAGCGTTGTATTAACCGAAACAACTGCAAAAAAGTATTTCGGGAACATTGACAATGCTTTCGGGCAAACGGTTCTGCTTGATAAAGATATTCCCCTTAAAGTTACCGGCATTGCCAAAGACGTTCCTTCCAATTCGCATCTTGAATTTGAACTGGTGATCCCGATTGAAAATTATAAAGACAGAACCTGGATGACCACCTGGATCAATAATGGCATTTATACTTACATAAAGCTATTGCCGGGTATAACAAGATCACAGGTAGAAAAACAGTTTCCCGGCTTCATTGAAAAATATTTAGGCAGCGACTTGCGCAGGTATGGATTTCACTGGACGCTTTCGCTTACACCGCTAAAAGATATTTATTTTGAAACACCTGCTGAATTCGGCGGTGTTGTTAAGCATGGCGATAAAACGGCGGTATACATTTTTCTTTCTATTGCTATCCTTATACTTTTAATTGCCTGTATCAATTTTATGAACCTTTCCACTATCCGCGCAGCAGAACGTTCAAAGGAAGTTGGATTACGTAAGGTATTGGGCGCCTTGCGCAACAACCTGATCTGGCAGTTTATCGGTGAATCTGTTTTACTTACCAGCATCTCGTGCATACTTTCTGTGGCCCTGCTGTTAATGGCAATGCCCTGGTATAACCAGTTGCTGGGTTACACATTAACTGTTTCATGGAATGCATTATCCATCTGGCTGTTCCTTATTGGCATTGTGATTGTCGTTGGGTTTTTGGCCGGCAGCTATCCCGCATTTTTCTTATCGGCATTTTCACCCGTGCAAACCCTGAAAGGCAAATTAAGACTGGGTAAAAGCGGGGCATCATTCAGGCAGGTATTGGTGGTGGTACAGTTCAGCATTTCAGTATTTCTTATTGTTGGCACTATTATCATTACCAAACAAATGCGTTATATTAAGAACAAACAGCTCGGCTATAACAAAGAGCAGACCGTGATCGTTCCGATTGACAATAATGATATTTACCGCAACATGAATGCTTTTAAAACCGGTTTGCAAAATCAAAGCGCTGTGCAGGCTGTATCGTGTATGTCGGGACAGCCGGGCGGTTTTTTCGATGGGCACGTGTTTGATGTGGAGGGACGTAGTGAACGATGGAATGCAAGAACAGAATTTGCAGATTTTGATTTTGTAAAAGTGCTGGGATTAAAAATGATCGCAGGCAGGGATTTTTCGGCAGCGTTTCCAACAGACACAACCGGTGCCGTGCTGGTAAACAAAACAGCCGCAGCAAAACTGGGCTGGACGCCCGAGCAGGCCATTGGCAAATGGATACAAAATACCGTGCGTGACAATGCAAAGAGAAGGATCATAGGAGTGGTTGAAGATTTCAATTTTCAGACATTAAAAGAGAATATAGAACCGCTGGTGATCTCTCCTGCAGAAGACCGTAGGGTTGTGCTGATAAAATTAAAGCCTGGGAATGTTCAGGCAGGCATTGATCTTATTAAAAAGGAATACGGCAAAGTGGCGCCGGCTTACCTTGTAGAGTATACATTCCTGGATGAACAGTTCAATGATATGTATAAAAAAGATATCCGGCAGCAAACCATTTTATCTGTATTTGCCATGCTCGCAATATTTGTTGCGTGTCTTGGATTGTTCGGGCTGGCTTCATTTACCGCCACCCGGCGTTTCAAGGAAATTGGTGTGCGGAAAGTGTTGGGATCTTCGGTGCAGGGTATAGTGGTTTTATTGTCGAAAGATTTATTGAAGCCCGTGCTGCTTGCTACCTGCATTGCATTGCCTGCCGGTTATTGGGTGATGAGCAAATGGCTTCAAAATTTTGCTTACCAAACAGCGGTAAGCTGGTGGGTGTTTGCCCTGGCAGCATTGATAACTTTTGGTATAGCATTGATAACGGTAAGTATAAAAGCAATAAGGGCCGCGATGGCGAACCCGGTGAAATCGTTGCGCACAGAGTGAGGTTAATTTGAAATGCAGCGGTCAGCACGCGACAAAAGGAGCGTCAGACCGCGGATAAATATTAGAATGCTTAATGATTGCTGAAATCTGATTGCTAAAAAGCTACAATTTATGTTCACGGATTATTTTAAAATAGCGATCCGGAACCTGATTCGGAATAAAAGTTTTGCAATAATAAATATTGCAGGACTTGGAATAAGCATTGCTGCCTGTATATTAATTGGATTGTTTGTATATAACGAAATCAGCTTTGACGATCATGTTCCGGACAATGACAATATTTTCAGATTGAATGAATACGTGCATTACGATGGTACTGCACCACAGGTTTCTGCTGCAATAGACCCGCCTATAGCTCCTTTTCTTAAAAATAATCATCAGGAAATTGAAAGCTATACCCGTATTCTGCCTGCAATTCCATTTATTTATCCATCCATAATATTGGAATATGCTGGCAAAAAAATAACAATAAGCAATGCTGTTGTTACCGATTCTACATTCTTGGGAATGTTTAATCCCCCGATAGTAGAAGGTGATAAGAACAATTTCGTACGCAATCAAAATACCATAACGCTTACTCAAAGTACAGCATCTAAATTTTTTGGGAATGAAAGTGCTTTAAACAAAACCCTGGTTTTACATTCAGGTGATACCTCTTTATATGTGGTTGTGGATAATATTATCGCGGATTTTCCTGAAACTTCGCACATCCGGGCGGAAGTATTGCTTCCGGTGCCACACGATTTTGAAGAAAGCTTTTTGGGAACCAATTACGGAGCAATGATTGGACCTGCCTATATTAAATTAAAGCCTGGTATTAATATTGCTGCGCTTGAGTCCGGTTTAACTGAAACTATACATTCCAAAAATAAGTTTATTGATATACGCTTGCAACCTTTAAAGCAGGTGCATGCACAATCTACTGATATAAGCAATGATTTATTTAATTATAATAAAATTGATGGTACGTATATTAAAATTTTTATTCTTATTGGCATAGCTATATTTATAATTGCCTGCACCAATTTTGTTAATCTTACCATAGCCATCTCAGGATACCGGAGGAAAGGAATTGCGATAAAGAAAATCATTGGTGCAAAACGTATTCATATCGTATCGCAGATGCTTACGGAAACCTTCATTTCTGTGTTCTCGGCATTACTAATAGCTATATTCCTGGCAGTGATTTTTTTGCCCTTCCTCAATAATATTATGCAGCGCGCATTGGAAGTAGCCACTTTATTTCAATCCAATCTCGTTGCTATGTATATATTGGTGCTGTTTATCACAACAATTCTTGGTGGCGCATATCCGGCCTGGTTAATTTCATCTGCAAAAGCTAATGAAATATTAAAAAGTAAGATATTAATGAATCGTTCCCGCATTACTTTCAGGAACATACTGGTAACAGGCCAGCTTGTAATAGCAGTGATTTTTATCATTAGTACAATCGTTTTTATGCAACAACTCAGTTTCTTGCAAAATAAAGATTTGGGTTATTCTTACAGCCAGATACTAAAAGTGCCGCTTAGTATGCAGAACGCAGCTAAATTCCCGGTAATCCGGTCGGAGTTGTTGCAAATAAAAGGAGTAAGTGATATTGCTACCGGTTATACAGAGTTGGGCGGAACCGGATCTCTTTTCGAGGTTGACTATACTGCTCCCGACGGCCAACAAAAGCACGTATCGGTAAATTTTGAAAATGTAACAGCAAACTATGCCGGTTTCTTTGGAATGAAAATCATTTCAGGTACAGATTTTAGCGAAAACAATAACGCAACTCAATATATAATTAATGAAAAGCTTGCAAAGCATATTGGTTATTCCGATCCTGTAGGCAAGCCGATCAACTTATCCGGTGGCTGGCCTCAGGGAATAATAGTAGGTGTTATAAAAGATTTTAATTACAGTTCAATGCATTCCAGGATAGAACCTTTGCTGATTGGCTCCATAAATAATCCGGTGTTCAAAAAGCAATTGTATATCAAATTGTCTGCTTCAAAAATGTCTAAAGTGATAAAAGATATTGAATCCGGGCTCCGGTCTGTTTCTGGTGATCCGAATATCAGTATTCAGTTTCTTGATGAACATTTTAAAGAAGTATATCAATCCGACAGACAGGCAGCAACCATGATTACAATTATTGGCGGATTATCTATCACGCTTGCTTTCCTTGGATTGCTGGGTCTTGCTGCCTTTATCATAGTAAAGCGCACAAAAGAGATAGGTATTCGCAAAGTAGCAGGGGCAACAACCCAAAATATCGCATTCATGTTATCAAAGGATTTCATGAAGCTGATATCCATAGCCATGCTTATTGCCAGCCCCGTTTCATGGTGGGCAATGAATACATGGTTACAGGGTTTTGCCTACAGGATTAGTATTGGATTGAATGTATTTTTAATAGCGGGAGCTTCTATCACAATTCTTACCCTGATGGTAATCAGCTTTCAGACAATTAAAGCGGCGATGGCAAACCCTGTTAAAGCATTGCGGAGTGAATAAAGCGGTCAGCACGCAACAAAGAAGCATCAGTCCCCGGATTAATGTAAAAAGTTTAATTGCTGAAAACTGACGGCCGATAGCTCAAAGCCTCCAACTGTACTGTCCGCTTTCGTACACCATGCGTCCGGTTTCGCACACCATCACTACAAAACGGCCTTTTAAGTGTATGATTACCATATAGTTGGATGATGGCATACCGGTTGTTTGAAAACACAATATTTGAGTTATCCCCAGCTATCATGTTCAAAAATTATTTCACCACTGCCTTCCGGAATATCAGGCGCAGCAAGATCTATTCCTTCATCAATATATTTGGATTAAGTCTTGGGCTGGCATGCGCCATGCTTATTATCCTCTATGTAAAAGATGAAGTGAGTTACGACCGGTTCCATAAGAATGGCAATAATATTTACCGCATTGTATCAAAAAACAGCTATAAAGGTGAAGAGCGTAAAAGCGGCAATACCGGGTTTTTACAGGGTCCGCGGTTTGCAGCAAATGTTCCCGGCATCGAATCTTTCGTTCGTGTACGAAGCGGCAGGCAGGATATAAAAAAAGGTACTGATATACAAAGCCATGACCTGTTGTATGTAGATTCTTCCTTTTTCTCTGTCTTTAGTTTTCCTTTACTGCATGGTGATCCAGAGAGCTGTCTTACGGATCCAAAGTCAATTGTGCTTTCGGAAGATGAAGCGATAAAGCAGTTTGGCACCAGGGATGCTGTAGGCAGGATAGTGATGCTGAAAGCCGATTCTGTTTTCTCTCCGCACCGGGTATCGGCGGTAGCTAAGCGGGTTCCCCAAAACTCTTCCATCCAGTTCAACATATTGCTTCCTTTCCGGGAATCTGAAGAAGAAGCCCTCAATAACGACAATTGGTATAGTTTCTTTCTCAACACATTTGTTGTGGTTAATTCCAATAGTAATGTACCAACGATAGAAAGCAATATGCAGAAGTTTTACGAAGCCGATGCAGGAAATACTTTTAAGGCAATGGTACAAAAATACGGCATGGGAGATGATGCTTCAATGGGCACCTATTTTCTGCAGCCCTATATTGATATGCATATGAGCACGGAGCTGCCGGCTCAAAACGGGTTGACCAATGCAAGCAACCCGGTGTATTCCTATATTTTGTCGGGTATTGCGTTATTTGTGTTGTTGATCGCATGCATCAATTTTGTGAATCTCACTGTTGCGCGTTCAGTAAAGCGTGCAAAAGAGATCGGTATCCGTAAAGTAGTGGGTGGCGACAGAAGACAACTGATATTCCAGTTCCTCGGCGAATCTTTCATACTATGCTTTATCGCGTTTTCCCTGGCGGCGGTTGTTGTATGGACAATACTACCCCTGTTCAACGATCTTGCCAACAAGGCATTGAGCTTTTTTTATCTTTTTGATGCAAGGCTCATTGGGGGTTACATCTTACTTTTTTTATTGACCGGGCTGCTTTCCGGGTTTTATCCTGCGTTGATTTTATCCGGGTACAATCCTGTGGAAACTTTGTACAGCCGGTTCAATTTAAAAGGGAAAAACCATTTGCAGAGATCATTAGTGGTGCTCCAATTTGCGCTGGCCTCATTTTTAATTATAGCCACGTTTACCATTTACGCCCAGTTCAATTATCTCACGCATAAAGATCTTGGTTATGATGATCATAATGTTATTGAGCTGTACAAGGATCAGATAAAGCATGATGAAGCAGACTTGTTCAAAGCAGAATTGCAGAAAAACCCCAATATCCTTGAAGCAGCAGCCAAAAATGGAGGGCGGTGGTCTACCATGGCGAGAATATCCAATGATTCCAGTTTGCAGTTTGATTATGAAACGGTAGATGAATCATACATACCGTTAATGAAAATACCCATTGTAAAAGGCAGGAATTTTTCAAAGGATCATCCCGGTGATGCTGCTCATTCTATACTGGTGAATGAATCGTTTGTACAAAAGGCAGGATGGAAAGACCCGATAGGTGAAACGGTTAATTTTTTTTACCACAACAATGAAATTTATACGGTGATCGGCGTAGTAAAAGATTACCACAATAAAGCATTGGATCAAAAGATCGGCCCACAAATGTTCACGATGAAAAAAGATAACCTGTACGGTCTGTACGCGGTAAGAATAAAACCCGGCACAGAAACGCAGGTGCTCAATTATCTTCAGCAAACCTTCAAACAGTTTTACCCCCTGCATCCCTATAATTATGTTTTTAAGGACCAGCAGAAATTAAAAGCATATCAGCAGGAAGCAAAATGGAAACAGATCATTTTGTTCGGGGCCGGGCTCACCATTTTTATTTCATGCATCGGGCTGTTTGGACTATCCGTGTTATCTGCCGAAAAACGCACAAAAGAGATCGGTATCCGGAAAGTGTTGGGCGCATCCGTTAACGGCCTGGTTGGTATTCTTTCAAGAGATTTCTTAAAGCTGGTATGTATTGCACTTGTGGTGGCTATCCCTGCCGCATGGATGGCTTCTGATAAATGGCTGCAGCATTACCCCTACCGCATTACGCTGAGCTGGTGGCTGTTTGCCATAGCAGCTTTGCTTGTTATAATGATCGCCTTGTTAACGGTGAGCTTCCAGGCCGTAAAAGCAGCAGTTGCGAACCCTGTGAAATCATTGCGCTCAGAGTGAGCCGTCATTGCGATCCGCCGCGGCGGAGAAGCAAAAAGCAGCAGTCGGCACGCGACGAAGGAGCGTCAGACCGCGGGTTAATTTGAAAATTTGAAAATGTGGCAATTTGAAAATGAAACAGCCGGTACGCGGCGAAGAACGGCATATCCGGATACAGTAGCTTATAAATTAAAAATCGCTGAAAGCTCAAAGCTCATAGCCCGCAGCTTAAATCAGAAATCAACAAACCTGTCCGCCGGGGCGGATCAGAAATCACCCTCTATGCTCAAAAACTATTTCAAAACCGCCTGGCGCAATCTTCGCAGAAATAAAGGATTTTCTATAACCAATATTTTTGGATTGACCATTGGTATCTCTTCTGCAATTTTTATTGTGCTATGGGTGTATGATGAACTTACGTACAACAGGTTTCAGGAAAATTATAAGAATATTTACCAGGTTATTGCTAACCGCGATTTTAAAAATCAAATTTTTACAGACAGGAGCATGGCGCTGCCTCTTGCAAAGGAACTTGAGCATAGCTCCCCGCAAATAAAGCATGCTGTTGTTACAACATACCAGCAACAAAATATACTTGCTTACAACAACAATAAGATAAAGAAAAAAGGTTATGTGGTAAGCGATCATTTCTTTGATATCTTTTCGTTTCGGTTCGTTAAAGGAAATGCGGCAACAGCATTAAAAGATCCGGGATCTGTTATCCTTACAGAAGACGCTGCAAAAGCATTTTTTGCAACTGAAGACCCTGTCAATAAAGTTTTAACGATAGACAATAACAGGAATGTAAAAGTAAGCGCGGTGGTTGAAAATCCCCCGGGCAATTCTACCTTTCAGTTTGATTGGATAAGACCATTTAATTACGACGACCCTGATACAAAAGCTTCAATGAATGAATGGATCAATTCATCATGGAATGTATTTATACAAACAACACCCGGGGCAGATACTGCTTTGTTAAATAAGACGATTACCAAAATAAAGAGGGCGCACGGTAATGATGATATCAGCAGTTATTTTGTTTTTCCGATGGATCACTGGCGGTTATACAGTGATTTTGAGACCGGAAAGAATATTGGCGGATTGATTGAGCATGTACGGTTATTTTCTGTTATTGCCATGATCATCCTGCTGGTGGCATGCATTAATTTTATGAATCTATCCACAGCAAGAAGTGAAAAGCGTGCCAAAGAGGTAGGCATAAGAAAAACATTAGGCTCAGGCAGGAAGCAATTGATAGTCCAGTTTTTTTGTGAATCATTTATTTTAACGCTCATTGCGTTTGTGCTGGCCATTATTGTTGTTGTTGTATTACTGCCGTCATTTAACTTAATGGTAGATAAGCATCTCTCCTTAAATATAATGAAACCGGCATTTTGGGTGATGTCATCGGGCGTTATTTTGTTTACTGCTTTTGTTGCAGGGAGTTACCCGGCGCTGCACCTATCATCTTTCAATCCGGTAAAGGTTTTAAAAGGAACAAAAATATCAGGCAGGCGAACAATACTGCCGAGGCATGTATTGGTTACTTTGCAGTTTGTGATTTCCATTTTGCTGATCTCTGCTACAATTATTGTGTACCAGCAGATACAACATGTAAAAAGCCGGGATGTGGGATACAATCCCAATAACCTTATAATGATCCCGTCAACACCGGATACAGACAAGAATTTTGTTGCAATAAAAAATGACCTGCTTGCTTCAGGCATTGTTACCGGTGTTACCAGAACTTCTTCGCCCATTACCGAAGTTTGGTGGAATACAGGAGCGCCGGATTATGAAGGCAAGCCGGCCAATGCGCAGATAATTATGGGCGGGCTGGCCACAGATGTTGACTTTGCAAAAGCAATGGGTGTGAAAATGCTGGAAGGGCACGATTTTACGGGAACACCTGCCGATTCAGCTTCAATGCTCCTCAATAAAGCTGCGGTTGATGCAATGAAGCTTAAAAATCCTGTTGGCATGCAAATGCGTTATGGAAGGAACTATACGGTAATAGGTGTAACAGATAATATAATCATGACTTCCCCGTACGAGCCGCCATATCCGATGTTGATGGTTTTTGATGGCAATAGCTCAAGCATGAACACTATGCGCATAAAGCCGGGGGTACCTGCTCAAAAGGCCATTTCTTTTTTGGAAGCTGTATTCAAAAAATACAATCCTTCGGTGCCTTTTGAATATAAGTTCGTTGACCAGGAGTTTCAAAAAAAGTTTACTACAGAGGAATTGATCGGTAAGCTTGCCAATATATTCTCCCTGCTGGCAATATTCATCTGCTGCCTTGGACTTGCCGGGCTGGCATCCTTTACCATTGAAAAGCGGTTTCGCGAAATTGGTGTACGTAAGATATTGGGTGCAACTGTGCAGCAATTGCTTATGCTGATCTCGAAAGAATTTTTAAAGCTTGTTATCATCGCATTTGTAATTGCTGCACCGCTTACTTACTGGCTGATGAGCAAATGGCTTAAAAAATACAATTACCATATTCATATTGACTTATGGGTTCTCATTTTGGTTGGAGCGGCCATGTTCCTGCTGGCACTGGCAGTTGTAGGCCTGAATACCATAAAAGCAGCAATGGCTAACCCGGTAAAGAGCTTAAGAACGGAGTGATGATAAGCAGCTAATCATTGGTTTTAGAGTAAGACCTAAGGAATGACTGTACTTTAAAATAAATCTGGTGTAACATGGTAATGCATTACTTCAAAATCGGGTTGCGCAATCTTCGTCAACGGAAGCTGCTTTCGTTTATCAACATTATAGGGCTGTCGGCAGGCCTTGCCTGCTTTTCTATCTTTCTGTTGTATGCAGTTAAAGAATTTAGCTACGACCGCTTTAATATTAATGCCGATAATATATACAGGGTCTACGACTGGTGGTCATTTACGGGTGAGAAAGCACGTTCGGGAATGGAGCCTTCATCTGCAACGCCATTAGGCCCGGCAATGAAGAGAGATTTACCTGAAGTAGAAAATTTTGTGAGATTAAAAGACGGTGGTGATGCTGTCAGGGTGGACGGGAAAGATCAGGCGGTGCATATTTTGTTTGCAGATCCCTCTTTGTTCTCGGTATTTACTTTCCCGTTAATATCAGGCAATCCTTCCACTGTACTGAATGAACCGCATAATATTGTGATAATGGAGGCTACAGCCAGGCAATTATTCGGCACAGATGATCCTGTCGGCAAAAAACTTTCATTAAAAACAGGTGATCACTACGAGCCTTTTACTGTTTCAGGGATAGCTGAAAATGTACCCCAAAATTCTTCCATCCGGTTTGAAGCAGTGACAAGCTTTGATAATATTCTTCAAACACCTGATGGAAAGGCCAGTATGAGCAACTGGAATATGACTATCGGTATTAATGTATACGTTCAGCTCAGGCGAAATGCGCACATAGTACCTGAACAACTGGCTGTATTCAGACAAAAATATTTCCCCGATGAAAAGGCAGGCTTTATTAAAAGTGGTTTATGGAACGGTAAAGGGCTGTCTCCGTCAGGGTATGGTTTGCAACCGCTGCGTAAAGTGCACACGGGCGTTGATGTGGACAGATGGGGTGCGGTAAGTGTAAAAGATATATGGCTGCTTGTTTGTATTGCTGCAGGAATATTGATCATTGCGTGCATTAATTTTACTACGCTTGCAATTGGCAGGTCTGCAGGACGTGCAAAAGAAGTAGGCGTCAGAAAAGTGCTGGGCAGCCGGCGGAGGCAGCTGGTGCTTCAGTTCCTTGCCGAATCATTGCTGCTTACCTTATTTTCTGCTGTATTAGGTGCGTTGATCACTTATTTCCTTCTTCCTTATTTTAATGTGCTGTCAGGTCAGGCAATCAGTTTGTCTTTCAAGGATCACCCTGAAATGATCTATTTGCTCGCGGGATTGTTGTTGTTTACCGGGCTGCTTTCCGGAAGCTACCCTGCACTCGTTTTGTCAGGCTTTAAACCAATTGAAGTATTGAGAAAAAAGATACAGGTAAAAGGCTCAAATTTTTTTATCAGGGCATTGGTCACCTTGCAGTTTGTTTTATCAATAGGGCTATTGATAGCAACAATAGTTATCCTGCAGCAGCTGTCTTTTATGCACTCAAAAAATCTTGGATTTAATAAAGAAAATGTGGTAATGATAAATGTGAATGCGGATGATAAAACGAGAGCTCTTGAATTATTTAAGCAGTCAGTACAAGCCATGCCACAAATATCCGGGATAACAAGCGGCTCAATAGGACTGGGAGCGCAGGAAGGCCAGATGGGCAGACGATATAATTTTAACGGGAAGATAAATACGGTGATAGAATATCCTGTTGATGAAAATTACCTTCCGGTGATGGGTATGCAACTGATAGCCGGACGGAATTTTGATCCTGCATTAACCTCAGATACCGTAAGCGCTGTAATTGTAAACGAAGCTTTGGTAAAGGCGGTATTGAACTCAACCTCTCCTGAGAGAGCTATAGGTCAGCAATTTAATGTGCGGGATGCTGATAAGCCGGCAAAAATAATCATTGGAGTTATTAAGGATTTCAACTTCGAGGATCTGACACATCAGGTGCGACCACAGATGTTCTTTTATCCTTCCGGTTTTCAACCCGGCAAAATATTCGTGCGTATCCACCCGGGCGACCCGGGGACAATCCTTTCTAAAATGAGATCGGTATGGAAAAAGATATCGCCTGCAACGCCGTTTACCTATAATTTTCTTGATGAAAAATTTGATAACTTTTATAAAGAGCAGCAGCGGTGGGGCAGGATCATAAGCTGGGCAGGCGGTATTTCTGTTCTTCTTGCATGTTTGGGGCTATTTGGTCTTGCATATCTGTCCGTAACCAATCGCACAAGGGAAATAGGTATCCGGAAAGTATTAGGCATATCTGCTGTTGGCGTCATTAGATTATTGTCGGCAGAATTTTTAAAACTTGTATTTATTGCATTTTTGATAGCAGCGCCAATTGCATGGTATCTTATGCATCAGTGGCTGCAGGATTTTGCATATCGCATATCAATAAGGCTGTGGATTTTTGTTGCAACAGGAATAGTGGCTTTGATGATCACGTTGATCACAGTGAGTGCGCAGGCAATAAAAGCGGCGATGGCAAACCCGGTGAAGTCACTCCGAACGGAGTAATGCAAATTTGAAAATGTAGCGGTCGGCACGAGACAAAGAAGCGTCAGACCGCGGGGTAATTTGAAAATTTGAAAATGAAACAGCCGTTACGCGACGAAAGAAAATGAGATATCCGAATGCAGGAGTTTGTAAATAAAAATTGCTGACAGCTCATAGCCGATGGCTGACAGCTCATAGCCGATGGCTGACAGCTCATAGCCGATGGCTCAAAGCTCATAGCCCACAGCCTAAATCAAAAATCAACAAATCAGAAGTCATACATCAGAAATCACTTTTTATGTTCAAAAATTATTTCAAAACCGCCTGGCGCAACATGGTCCGCAACAAAGCGTTCTCGGCCATTAATATTTCCGGGCTGGCACTGGGAATAACCTGCAGCCTGCTGATCATGCTTTGGGTACAGGATGAAAAGAGTGTTGATGGCTTCCATGCCAATGGCAGCCGGTTGTACCAGGTATACGAGCGGCAGTATTACGATGGCAAAGCGGAAGCCGGCTATTCAACGCAGGGACTCCTGGCAGATGAGCTCAAAAGAGCAATTCCCGAAATCCAATACGCCAGCGGCTTGGAATATGCAGCGGCGCCGGGCACGCTCAGTACCTTTGAAGCGCGAACAAAGATCAATAAAATGAATGGATTCTTTGCGGGCGCTGATTTCTTCAGCATGTTCAGCTTTCCTTTACTGGAGGGAAAACCGGCATCAGCATTGAATACACCTAAAGGCATTGCCATTTCGCGAAGAATGGCCGAAGCCTTTTTTGGAAGCCCGCAAAAAGCCATCGGCGAAACCATCCGTTACGAAAATAAAGATGAATTGCAGGTAACTGCTGTATTTGAAAATATACCTCCCCATTCTTCATTGCAATTCGATTTTCTGAGAAGCTGGAAAGCTTTTGTAAAAGAGAATGCATGGGTAAACAACTGGGGGAATACAAGTCCTTCTACTTATGTACAACTCACTGCCGGTGCTGATCCCGTGGAAGTAAAGGCGAAGATCAAAGATTTTGTTTACAATTACAGGCAAAAAGAAAAAGGTTTTGTTGTAGAGCTGGACTTACAGTCTTTCCCTGAAAAATACCTTCATTCTTCTTTCAAAAACGGTAAAATTGATGGTGGCCGCATTGAATATATACGCCTGTTTACCCTGGTAGCTGCTTTTATCCTGCTGATTGCCTGCATCAACTTTATGAACCTGGCCACTGCCCGTTCTGCCAAGCGATCGAGAGAGGTTGGTGTTCGAAAGGTTGTTGGCGCATCAAGGTATGCGCTGATCGGCCAGTTTACAGGAGAAGCCATGCTGCTGACATCCATCTCGGTTTTAATTGCCGTAATTTTAGCAGCCTTGCTGTTGCCGGCCTTTAATACGCTCACCGGTAAGCAATTATACGTTCCCGTTACCAGTTCCTTCTTTTGGTCGTTTTTAGCAGCGCTGCTATTGTTTACAGGCCTGGTGGCAGGCAGCTATCCGGCTTTTTTCCTGTCTTCGCTTAAGCCCGTAAAGGTGCTGAAAGGTAACCTGAGATTCAGTTGGAGCGCAACATTTTTCCGTAAAGTGCTGGTGGTTTTCCAGTTTGCGCTCTCCATTGTGTTTATTGTGGGCATGATCGTCATTTATAAGCAGATGGATTATGTTCAGTCAAAAAACCTGGGTTACGACCGGGAGAACCTGGTGTACATTCCTATAGAAGGCGACCTGGTTAAAAATTATGCCCGATTCAAAGAAGAAGCAGGCAAAATACCAGGTGTCCTCAGCATTTCAAAAATGAGAAATTCCCCCACTGTAATTGAACACCATACCACCAGCATCGGGTGGCCGGGCAAAGCACCGAACCTTGCTGTGTCATTCGCCGATGGTGTAGTGGGTTATGATTTTGTAAAAACAATGAAGTTGGAGCTAAAAGAAGGCCGTGACTTTTCGAGGGACTTCGGAACAGACTCCGCAGGTTTTTTACTGAACGAAACTGCCGCAGCGAAAATGGGATACAAAGATCCTGTGGGTCAGCCTGTGTCTTGGGGTAACCGCCCCGGGAAGATCATCGGTGTACTAAAAGATTTTCATTTCAATTCCATACACCAGTCTATCGAACCCCTGATCTTAAGGTTGGATGAAAACTGGACATGGGGCACTATACTGGTTCGTACGGGGGCAGGTAAAACCAAAGAAACGATTGCCGGGCTCGAAAAAATATGTAAATCGTTAAACCCGAAATTTCCTTTCACCTACCGGTTTTCCGATCTCGAATACATGAAATTGTATAAAAGTGAACAGGTTGTCAGCAAGCTTTCCAATTATTTTGCTTTCCTCGCTGTTTTCATTTCCTGCCTGGGCTTGCTGGGACTGGCAACATTTACAGCCGAACAACGCACCAAAGAAATAGGTGTACGCAAGGTGCTGGGCGCTTCCGTTCCCAATATTATTGCACTGCTGTCATCGTATTTTATAAAGCTGGTTTTGGTTGCTATAGTAATAGCTACTCCCGTAGCATGGTATGCAATGAATAACTGGCTGCAGGGTTTTGCATATAAGATTGATATAGCATGGTGGATATTTGCACTTGCGGGCTTGCTCACCATCGGCATAGCGTTGTTAACAGTAGGCTATCAAAGTATAAAAGCAGCGGTGGCAAATCCGGTGAAAGCGTTGCGAAGCGAATAGTACAAATGTGAAAATGCAGCGGTCGGCACGCGACGAAGGAGCGTCAGACCGCGTATCAATTTGAAAATTTGAAAATATGGTAATTTGAAAATGATGTCCGGCCGCATTCTACGGAGAAACGCCATGTCCGGATACAGGCTTTATAAATATAAGAAAGGCTGAAAGGCTGATTGCTGAAAGCTCAAAGCTTACAACTATGTTCAAAAACTATTTCAAAACCGCCTGGCGGAACATTACAAAAAACCGTTTTCATACCCTGATAAATATTTCAGGATTATCGGTGGGCATCGCTTTTACATTGCTTATTGGCGCGTACGTATGGAGTGAACTGAATGTGAACAGCGCATTAAAAAACCCTGACCGGCAGTATATACTGCAAAGCAAATGGAAAAATCCCAACCAGGGACTGGAGTTAACCACGGTTGGCCCGCTGGCTAAAGCGCTAAGGGAAACTTACCCCCATCTTGTAGCCAACTACTACCGCTGGGATGGCATTACATCGAATGTATCTAAAGGAGATAAGGTTTTCAGGGAAGGATTGCAGGTTGGCGACAGCACGATGTTAAGCATGTATGGATTCAGTGTGCTGCATGGTAACGCAAAAACAGCTTTTAATGACCCTTTTTCAGTGGTGATCACTGCGGAAAAGGCGATCAAATATTTTGGTAAAACAGATGTAACGGGAGAAACCCTGTCTATAGAAAATTTTTCCGGATCGAAGCATGATTTTATGATAAGCGCTGTATTAAAGAGCCCTGCAAAAAATTCTGTAACGATGCTGAACGACAATAACAATAACCAATTCTATATATCGGCCGATAACATCAGCTACTTTGGCAGAAATATGGACTGGCCTAATTTTTATATTGTAGGTTATATAGAGCTTCAGGAAGGTGTTTCACCCATTGAACTGGAAAAACCCATGCAGCATTTGTTAAAGCAAAATGCACCGCCGGGTGTTGCAGAGAACCTTACCCCATACCTTGTTCCTTTAAGCCGGTATTACCTGGATGCCAATAACGGGTTGATCCAAAAAACCCTGTTTTCCCTGTCGGGCATAGCATTTTTTATATTGCTGATGGCCATTGTAAATTTTATAAACTTATCGGTGAGCAGATCAGCAGAGCGGATGAGAGAGATCGGCATTCGTAAAGTACTGGGCGGACTAAGAAGGCAGTTGATCGTTCAGTTCCTGGTGGAGTCTGTGATCACTGTACTCTTTTCTACAATAGCAGCAATCTTTATATATACAGCAACCCGAAACCTGTTCAGTAATATACTGGGCAAAGAAATCCCTTCTTTAAATGTCTTTCCGTTATACTTCATTTTTATTCCGGCCGTATTAATTGTATTGATCGGGTTCCTGGCAGGCATCTACCCTTCTTTTGTTTTATCTTCCCTTAAAGCAGTTGAATCACTCAAGGGCAAACCGGGGGCAATAAAAGACAATGTTTTGTTCAGGAAATTATTAATAGGATTCCAGTTCGGCACAGCAGCGCTTGTTTTTATTTGTGCATGTATCATTACGGAACAAATGCAGCTCTTTTTTACAAAAAACCTGGGATACAATAAAGACTATATCGTGTCTGCACAGTTGCCGCGCGACTGGTCGCGTCCGGGAGTTGATAAAATGGAAACGATCCGCAGGCAATTTGCAGCAATGCCGCAGGTTAGCAATGCCACACTGTCTTATGAAGTGCCCGACGATAACAATGCCGGGCAGGTTACGCTATACAGGATCGGTTCCGATTCTGCCCATGCTGTTTCTTCACAACAGTTTACCACTGATGAATACTACAGGTCTGCTTTTAATATCCCGATGGCGGCAGGAGAATTTTTTGGAAATGAAGGCGGGCCGGTGGATGCCACTAAGATCGTTATCAATGAAACGCAGGCTAAGGCACTGGGCTGGAACGACCCGCATGATGCTATCGGCAAAGAAGTCATTTTCCAGGGATTTAACGGCTACAAAGCTGCAATAGCAGGTGTTATAAAGGATTTTAACACCGGTTCCCTGCAAAAAGCGATCCCGCCGGTTACATTCGTACATGTTAAAACCAATACCATCTTCAGGTTCCTGTCTTTCAAGCTGCATGCGGGCAATATACGTGAATCCGTAGCGGCTTTACAGCAAAAATGGTCCGTGCTTTTACCAGGCACTCCATTCGATTATACATTTATGGATGATGCCATCAAAAAATTATATACAACAGAAATACAATTACAGCAGGCTTCTTATACCGCTACCGTGCTGGCGCTTGTTATTGTATTGCTTGGCGTGCTGGGACTAATAGCTTTGAGTGTACAAAAAAGGATAAAAGAGATCGGTATCCGGAAAATCCTGGGCTCTTCGGTTTCAGCCATTATCGTCCTGTTTGTAAAAGAGTTCCTGTCAATCGTGCTAATAGCAGGATTAGTGGTTTGCCCGCTTGCCTATATATTAATGAACAACTGGCTGAATGCATACGCTTACCGGGTAGCCATAACCGGTATACCGTTTATAGTATCTCTTGCTTTTATTGGTACAGTTACCATACTGATCATTGTAGCCCGTACGTATAAGGCTGCAATGGATAACCCTGTGAAAGCATTGAGAACGGAGTGAGGTTAATTTGAAAATCGGGCAATTTGAAAATGTGAAAATGTGGAAATTTGAAAAAGAAAGTGGTGGATACGGGATGAAACGGGCGTCTGACCGCGATTTAAGTGAAATGTGAAAATGAAATGAGTAATATAAGAATATTCATTTGCTGAAAGCCGACGGCTGACAGCTCAAAGCTTAAATTATGCTAAGAAACTATTTAAAAATCATTTTCAGGAATCTGAAAACCCAAAAAGTCTTCTCCGCTATAAATCTTCTTGGGTTAACTGTTAGCCTTACCGCTGTAATATTTATATCATTGTATATACGATACGAGCTGTCGTATGACAACTATCTTCCCACATCTGATAAAGTTTACAGGCTTTATACCGAAAACTCCCGGTTAAAGGAAGATGCCAATAAATTACAATTGCCAACCGGCCTGGCTGAAATGCTTAAAAAAGAATTTCCCGAAGTAAAGGAGTTTGTACAGGTAAGCCCGGGAAGCGAGGAGTTTGCAGGAAAGAGTGGCAATATAAAAGTGAAAACGATTGATGCGGGCAATAGTTACTTCAGTGTATTTCCTTTCACCTTTATTGCAGGTAATCCACAAAAAGCATTGTCCGAAAAAAAATCGATTGTGCTTACAGAATCTGCTGCTAAAAAAATATTTGGCAACAGCAATCCTGTAAACCAGATATTAACCAACAGACAGGGCGAACCGTTTACCGTAACCGCTGTTATAAAAGACATCCCGGCCAATACGCATTTTGAAGCAGAAGCCATTGCCAGTTTAAACTACCCCTGGGCTTCAAGGCCGCTCAACTGGAAAGCATATTCGGGAATATATCAATATGTATTGTTAGAAGATAATGCTGAAGCCGGATCGCTGCAAAAAAAGTTTAAATCTGTTTATGAAAAATATGCTTTTCCTAAAGATATACAGCTCGTTTTGCAACCGCTGACAGCTATTCACCTGCATTCCAGTTTCAGCGGTGAATTAGCTGTAAACTCCGACATCCGGTATATCTATATTTTCGGACTGGCTGCACTGCTGTTATTGTTTCTTGCAGGCATTAATTACATCAACCTGTCAACTGCCCGTTCGCTGCACCGTGCAAAAGAAACAGGTATCAGAAAAGTACTCGGCATCCAAAGAAAAGGGATCATCATACAATTCCTTTCGGAAACAATCATGTTTTTCTTTTTGGCAACCACCGCTTCAATTGTATTAACAATTATTTTCTCTTCTTTCATTGCGGGGATATTACATATTAACCCGGATGTTTTTATGGTATTTGATACTGCTTCACTCCTTACTTTTTTGGGGGGAATACTATTTTTTGGAGTGATAGCCGGACTTTATCCTGCATTTTACTTATCAAAACAAGCGCCTGCATTCATTATAAAAGGAATAATAAGCAGGAATGCATTCAATGTAACATTGCGAAAAGCATTAGTGGTGTTTCAATTTGGGGTTTCCATTTTCTTCATCATTGTAACCATTGCCATTTTTCAGCAGCTCCGCTTCATCCAGCACAAAAAGCTGGGATTCAATAAAGAACAATTACTGATGATCCCTTTTAACAGGTATGGCAAAAGTGTAGAAATATTTAAAAACAGGTTGCAGCAAAATCCCGCTATAAAAAATATATCCGTTTCTTCATGGAGTCCCGGCATTGGTTATGGAGGTAGCGGAAGCTGGGATGACCGGGCAGATTCATCCAGGAAGATTTCAGTAGATATGATGTTTACAGACATTCATTTTATAAAAAGCATGGGCATTGAGCTCACTGCAGGAAGAGACTTCTCTGAAAAATATTCTTTGGATACATTAGAACCATATAATAATAAAAAGCTAAGTCCGGAAGCGCTGAAAAAGGCAGGAATAGACAGGTCAATCATACTGAATGAAACTGCTGCTAAAGTACTGGGTTTACCACAACCTATAGTTGGAATGAGATTGGACTATCCTGCGTTACAGGGAACTGTTATTGGCGTTGTAAAGGATTTCAACGGGCTTAGCCTCCATCATAAAATAGCTCCTTTAGCTTTAAAGGCAGAAGGCAGTATGACGAGCGGCTATACTTTTATTCGCATCAATCCCGGAAACGTGCATGCGACAATTGAAAACATTAAAAACGAATGGAAAAGAACTTTTCCTGAGAAATCTTTTGAAATTTCATTTGTAGACGAATCACTGGAAAAATTATATACTTCCGAAAAAAGACTTGCAGCCTTATTCAGCTCATTTGCATTGCTGGGAATAGGTATCGCCTGTCTCGGCATTTTTGGCTTGGCCTCCTATATGGCAGAACAACGTTCTAAAGAAATAGGGATAAGAAAAGTGCTGGGAGCCAGCGTTAAACAAATAGTTGACATGTTATCCAGGCAATTTCTGAGATCTATTTTCTTCGGCGCATTGATCATATTCCCGGTTGCCTGGTGGTTTTTGAATTACTGGCTGCGCGGATTTGCATACAGGATCAGCATTCACTGGTGGGTATTTGCTTTGGCAACACTCATCGCAGCATTTATCGCACTAATTACGATAAGTTACCAGTCAATAAAAGCAGCAATGGCCAATCCGGTGAAGGCACTGAGAACGGAATGAGGTTAATTTTGAAAATGAAGCGGTCGGTACGCGACGAAAGGAGCGTCAGACCGCGTATCAATTTGAAAATTTGAAAATATGGTAATTTGAAAATGATGTCCGGCCGCATTCTACGGAGAAACGCCATGTCCGGATACAGGCTTTATAAATATAAGAAAGACTGAAAGCTCTCCACTCATAGCTGAAAGCAGGTCGCTTCGCTGAAAGCCGTGGGTTACACAGGAATACCTGCTGAAGCCTTTACCCTTTGCACAGGAATCACCTTGTCTCTCATGCGATGTTTTTTAACCATCAGCCACCAGCAGATGAAAACGCCCGACGATACCAGCAGCCAGAATACATCAACCAGCAAAATATCGTGATACCCACCGGCATAGCTGACCCACGGCCAGTTGCCGGTAACCATGCCGTTTACAACGGGAATGCATATGCCGATGAGAGCACCTGCCAGCAAATTGTCGCGGCATATTTTATAGATATCCTTTTGGAACAGGAATGCTATGCTAACTGCCAGCCATAACCAGAAATAAAAGGCATAAATAAAATCCATCCCGCCGTAAGGATTGAGCTTTACAGCTATAAAAGATGCAGCAGTTACAGGGAACATGCTGAGGCAAACAGAAAGATACACTCTCGTGAGCCAGAGATTGAATTTCCGTTTTTTCTCCGGAATATTGTTTTTATCCCTCGCAACAAGCTATATCAGCACACCCGAGATGATAACAATGCAACTGCATATCCCGAGCAGGAAATAAAAAATTTTAGTAGCATACCCTCCGTAATCACCAAAATGCAGTACATACACGGCATTTTCCACCACATCCGAATAAGAAGAAGGCTCCATAGGGTCGCGGTGCTTCAGCACGGTACCGCTGGCCACATCAAAAACAAGCTCTCCCGAGCTGGTGAATTTTTTGGAAGCGGGCATCAGTCCGCCAACATGCACCTGCATGCTGGCATCGCCGTAATTTAATACCTCCACATGATTGACATCCGCTTCCTTCCATTGCTTATAGGCCCTGTCTACAAAATGATTGATATCCGGCCTGGCAGCAGGCTGTTGTTTCAGCACCAGCTCATGGCTGCCGTAACCCAGCGCTGCAAACAGCGAATCTTCGTTACCATTGTATTGCAAAGCAACAGTAGGCTTTGTAAACAACGGGTAGCTGATCAAAAAATAAGCGCCCGTTACAGCAAATACAAAAAGGAAGGGGAACGTGATCACGCCAAGCGCAGTGTGCAGATCGGTCCATACGGTTTTGAGCTTTTCCCACGGGCGGAACAAATAAAAATTAGAAACAATTTTCTTCCAGTGTACCAGCAGCCCGGTAATCAAAGCAAACAGGAAAATAAAGGCAACAATGCCCGCAATATAATATCCCAGCGGGAAGCCCAGGTTTCCTATGCTGTTTACCTGCGCCAGGAAATGCAGCCGGTATAAAAATTCGCCCAGGTCGTAAGACGCCTCATAATCTTTTGTGGCAAAGGTTTGGGGGTCAAGATAAAAAAAGCCGCCCTTCTCTTTATTGTTTACAGTGTCTTTTGATGCGGAAACATATACATTGATCTTGCTGGAATGAGGGTTGACATACAAGGATACTTCACGCCCGTAAAGGTTATATTTTTTTCAACCGTATCAACGATCCGGTTAAAATTGAGCGATCTTTTAGCGGCTATGTTATTGGGGGTATTTGTTTGCCAGGCAGCTATTTCATTCTTAAAGAACGAGAAAGATCCCGCAAAAAATATTACGAACAAAACTGCTGTAATGATAATACCGCTAACGGTGTGTGTATTAAAATAGATGTTGTAGTTCCTTAAATTCATTGCCATTGCTTTACTGCTTAACAAGCACCCGGTATATGTACGGTGCAAACAATACTGCGCCCGTCAGCAGGTACCAGGCCCATACTTTCCACCCGTTACGGGCAAGAAAAGCCACTATCATCAAAAATGCCCACATCATATAAGCCGTAAAATGCATGGTTACATACACATCTTTTTTTGACAGGAAAAGCATCACAAACTGGTGGAAGGCCGTAGTGAGCATAAATCCTCCTATAACCCCGGCAGTGATCTTTAGCGTACGTTGCACCGGCGAAGCGGTAAGATATTTTTTATTTGCAGGCATAATTAAGAAAATAGAAATTCCAGTAAAAAAATACCGGCAGAGAGTGCTGCAATATGCTTTAACCGGAGATAATACAATGGCGCTATGGCTATTGTTAAGCATCCGGCTGTCATCAGCAGCAACGTTGCGGTAAATATCCCCACCCCTGTTCCATCCTTTGCAGCCAGTATCAGAAAGCTGGCAATGACCAGTAAAATACCCACGCTTTTGGCAATGGCAGGATGTTGTTGAAGCCACTTTTCAATTGCACCTTTTACTGACAACTTTGCTTTGTGCGAAGTATTGTACAGCATAAAAAATCCTGAAAAGCAGCACAGGATAGAAACGGTATACATCATTATAAAAACGAGTGGTTCAGTGTGCAAAAGAAAATATAGTTGCCATTAATTTTGTCACCTCATTGTCAGTTTCCTTTTTTCGTAAACATGTTTCCTTATAGCGAAAGCACAACAGGGGCCCATGATCATCCCGCTTACTCCCCTGCCCCACTGGCTCTACCGGTAACGGATAACTGAAAATGCAACGATAAGATCGCAGCGTTCAACGTCACTCATTATATGCAGGCATATATGCAACGGTGCGTTGCGGCCGAAGTTTTTTCTTTGTTTTTTTCCTCTTCTTGCCCCACCACACCATAAAACCGGTAACTGGCAGGCTGGCGCAGATAAGACTACCCAGGAAATATAAGATCTTTGTAGTAAGATCGCCCACTTCACCAACATGCAGGCCGTAATTCATTCTCCTGAGCCATGCACCGCCCTTCGTGTCTTCCAGCCGCGGCGCCGATGCGGGAAGCTCGGCAAGAGAATACTGATCAAGGTATACATCTCTCCAGCTTCCCCTGTACATATCCACACATACATAAATAGCTTCGTCGGGCTCATCGGGGAAATGAACGATCACCTGGTCGGTATTGTGCTGCCCTATCTCCTGTAAGCCTTTCTGCCAGGCCTTATCTACCTGCTGCAGCATCACAGTGTTGCCTGCCAGGCTGGTATCAGATACCGCCTGTACACGCGGCTTTATTTCCCCGCCGGCCAGCCGGAATACCGTTTTGTTGAACCAGGGGAAGCTCATCATGAGCCCGGTAAATGCAATGATAACAGAAAGAATGAGCGCATAAAAACCCAGCACATTGTGTAAGTCGTAATTCACTCTTTTGAACCTGGCCTTCCATCGTATGGTAAAACTCTGCTTCACAGCTTTTTTGTTCCATCGCCTGGGCCACCACAATATTACCCCGGTTACAAGCAAAACAAAAAAGATCAATGTGCCCCAGCCTTCAATTGCTCTTCCAACCTCAACAGGCAGCCACAGATGACGGTGTCCTTCTTCCACGATATGAAAGAAATCTTCATGATCAACAACGGCGGTTATTTCAGCGGTATAGGGATTCATATACACCACCGAATCACCATCGAGCGTTAAGTGCGCTGTACGGTTGCTGCCATGATACCATACCGAATGCGCTTCCTTGCCGGGCAGCCCTTTTGCCACTGATTGGTACAATGCGGATGGCGGAAGATAAGCGGCGCCGGCAGGTTTTTCGGCATGCAGCCAGGGATGGACCATGCTTTTGATCTCCTGCTCAAATACAAGTATACACCCCGTAACGCTTACTATTAAAACCACTATTCCCGATGCCAGTCCCAGCCACAGGTGCAGCCAGGCGTTTAGTTTTTTAAGCATGCTTTATTTTACTTTTTCCAGCCGCAGGATATAGTCAATGCCACCGATGAATTCAGCACCGGGAGTAAGCGCTTCCGTGGAAGGATCGTATTGCCATATATAATCTTTATCCTCGGCATTTACAGCTATATATGCTTTACCGTCTTCCACAACAACAGCCTGCACCATTCTTTCACCCTTGTCGGCCGGCAGGTCGAGCTTTTTGATAAAGTTACCGTTCCTCACATCCACTATGGTATAAAAATGATCGAGGTCAATGGTTTCTCCCGCTACCCTTGTACGGATGATGGCCTTACCATTGCCGATATACCACATCGCAGCGCCCATGCCGTTCTCCGTTTTGGAAGACAGGTTGAAGTAGTACGATCCGTCGAGCTCGGTTTCCCCGTTTTTAATGCGGTAAATAACAGACGGAGATTCATAATCGTAGCCGCTTACCGGGTCGGTTACAAAATACAGGTCGTTGTTTTCATCTACAAAAGAAGAGGGTGCATATACAATCGGGCCGCCGGGCGTAGTGCTGCGGATATCCGAAATGTTATTGCTCAATGTCATGTCGGGATAGTTCACCACAGCAATATCCAACTCGTTATAAATCTTCATCACCGGGTACGTACTCCAGTCGTCCGAAGCAAACTGGTAGCCGATAAACAATTTTCCGGACCTGTATTCGGCAAAGCCGATACTATAATTGGTAAAGTCTGCATTCGGGAAGGCTTTAAGATCAAGCTTCCCGTTGGTAATGGTCATATCATCCACTTTTACAATCGAATAGCGTCCTTCATTTACTTCATCATCATCGGCGCCTGTTCCGAATATTACCATTGTTTCATCGTCTACCCACACATAAGAGCTCCAGTTGAGCCAGGTATATGGGATTTCCTTATCAACGATCAATGTCCCGTTTTCTACATGGTATTTGCCAAAACGGCCGCTGCCTGCATTAGCATGGTAGTAGTAGCCGTTTTTCTGCGGTACATCCTGCGCATATACTTTGCCGGTCATTTCCGCACCGTTACCCTGTATGGTAATAGTGCCTTCAGTAAGCGATGGAACATTTGCTATATAATAGGCAGTGCTCGGCCAACTGCCTATGCATACAACGGCAGCATATTGATGCTCTTCGGTGGGATCAGGATCCGGGTCCGGGTTTGTATCGTTATTTTTTTCACATGCGTTCAGCGTAGCCATTACCATACATGCACACAATAATTTAGTAACAGAATAATGCAGCTTCATTGTAGTTGATTATGAATATTAAAAAATGATGAATGTTATCTCAAAAAATACCGGAATTTCATAGAGAAAGCCCTACCGGGTTTCTGCAGACGGAAATTGTCAAAGGCAGGATTGTCTGAAAGGTTCCTGCACTCTGCGGAAATATTATACTTACCATTCTGCAAAGAATAAGTAAGAGTTGCATTGTGCACCAGTTGATTGGGAATATCCGATTTCCCATTGGCGTTGCCATACGCTTCCCAGGTAAGATAGAACCAGTGCACATACTGTGTATACCAGTTGAATTGCAGCCTTGTATCCTTGCCCAGCAGGTCGTTTTTACCAATGCTTAAACCTGCATTGCCAAACAACCACGGCTGGTTTGGTATTTTGTTGAGATAGGTTGCTTCGGGGGTGCTGGATGTTGTGCCGCCGAACTTTGTAGTATTTACCGCGTTCTGGTAAGTAAGGTTTACGTTAAAAGAAAGCAGGTTCATATAATCGTATCTCAGTTCGGCTTCCATCCCTGTGATCCGTACGCTCGATTTGTTCTCATTTTTCAGCGCTTTTGATCTTTGATCGGGAACGGGGTAAATAAAATCCGCCGCATTGCGGTAAAATCCGGAGGCTTCGATATAGAACCTGTGGCGCTCCCGGAGTGTTTTTCCATAATACATGCCCACATTAAAATTATTGCTGTGCTCCGGCTTCAGATCGGGATTGGGCTGCACGTTTAATCCATCGCCAAATACTTCATCTACTTCCTGCAGGCGGAATGCCTTTTCATAGGATGCCTTTACGCCCCATTCAGGAAGTATCTTGTACCGGGTAGCAATGCCATATCCATAGTTTGGCTGGCTTTGGCTTATAGCAGTATACTCATTGTTGATCCACTTATTGGCGGTAAGGTTAAGCCCGTAATATTTCCCGAAAAATGTATTCACCCACCGCTTGTCCAGTAATTCCTGCTGGTAAGCCAGCCCTGCAATTTGCTTGTTCAGGAGTCCGGGCTGCGGATCTTCTGATGTTACAAGCTCATTATAATTTTCATTTTTCACCCTGTCAATTGTATAATTGAAATTAACGGAGTGCTGTTCGTTGATAGCATAGCTGAGGTTGGCTCTTGCAAAAGTTTTCGGGCGGCTCATACGTGAAAGGCTTTTGATGGAATTCATCTCGGATGATGATTTAACGGTCCAGGTTCCGTCCCAGTAATACTGCCGGTATAAGGTGTCTGCCGTTAAATAACTGTCACGCGACTGTGAAGCAAAGATGTTCAGGCTGAGCCCGTGCACAAACAGGTTGTCTTTTTTATACCGGAGCGATCCGCTGAGGGCACTGCTCTTGCGCGTCACGTTCCCGTATACGATCGTTTGCTCAAAACCCGTTTGAAGATCCTGCATCCCCTGTGAATAGCCTACGCCGAGGAACAATGCATCCGCCCATTTTTTTTCTGCCAGCCCTATCTCAATTTGTCCCATGGCCGACTGATACCGGTCATGAAAACGTTTTGCATCGGTTCGTACAAAAACGGCTCCGTTGAGGTCCGTAATTTCATTGCCATGCCTTACGCCGCCTTCCAGTATCTCCACATCCTTCATCGTGTAATTGTTACCGGAATAATTATAGAACGCCGTTCCCTTTACCTGGATGCCCGTTTTTTGATGCGTATACTGCCCGGTAAATGATGCCCTGTGCGTGTTGAATGATCCATAGCTGTAGCTTGCATCAATGTAATTGGTCTGCTTTTGCGAAGTAATGATATTGATGGCGCCGCCCATGGCATCCGATCCCAGGTGAACCGGCACCACACCTTTATATGCTTCAATCCTTTCCGACAAATTAACAGGAATGTTATTCAGCGACATGGCGCTTCCCAGTACTTCAACAGGCACGCCGTCTATAAAATATTTGACCGATTTGCCCGACAGCCCGTTAATGGAAAAATTGAAATTGGATCCCAGTCCGCCCTGCTCACGTATACGGATACCCGTGGTAAGGTTCAGCACCTGGTTGATATCGGCAGTAGTGTTGGCAAACTGTTTTGTTTCCACCACATTTACCGAAAAGCCTGAATGTTTAACTTCCCGTGCCTTGTTGACAGCGGTTACGGTTACATCCTGCAGTTGCCTTTCATCCTTTGCCAATGTGAATTCGAGGAGCTTTGATGCGCCCGGTAACACTTCCTGTGTTTGGGTTAGATAGCCCGAATAAGATACAACGATCGTTACTTTCGACTGCCCCACGCGACTCAATTCAAAATACCCCTTTTTGTTGGTCACGGTTCCACGCTCAGTACCCCGGATAATCACCGTGGCGTCAGCTATTGGCCCATCGGCATTTTTAACATAGCCGCTTATGCCCGACCTGTGCTGGGCGTTTATACTTTGCAATATGCTGCAAAAGCAGATCCCCTAATAAAAAGGAGCGTATCGTCATGAAACAGGTTGTTGTTGAATGTTGAAATGGCAGGCTGTGCGATCAATTTTCCGATATTGGATTAAACGGTGGCGAAAGTATATGCAATGCAACCAACAGGCTTACGTAAAACGGAAAATATCTTTCGAAAAAGGTAAAGAGCTTCAGTATTAGCTTTTGATGACAATAGCATGACAAATGAAGCGGCCGGCACGCGACGAAGGAGTGTCAGACCGTGGGTTAATGTGAAAGCGTGGAAATTTGAAAACAGAGAAATGCAGCAGCAACTACATTTAAAAAAAATTGCGCCGACTGAACCGCCGGCGCAACAATAAACCTGATCTTTCTGCACTAATTCGGCATAAAAACGGGTTCGGCATGCTCTTTCTCCCATTTCTGCATTGCATGTTCATGCGGCACATAATCTTCCACCATCAGTTCGTCTATATTTTGTTTTTTCTTTCTGCCGTTGATGCGGTTAACGATCTTATCGAACACAGCATACATTACCGGCACCACCACAAGCGTAAGGAACAATGAGCTGATCAGTCCGCCAATGATCACCCATGCCAGGCCATTTTTCCACTCGGCGCCCGCACCCCGGGCGAGGGCAATGGGCAGCATACCTATTACCATTGCGATGGTAGTCATCAGGATCGGGCGCAAACGGGCATGGTTCGCATCTATCAACGCCTGGTAAGTGCCTGCCCCCTCCGCTTTACGCTGGTTGGTAAAGTCAACCAGGATGATCGCGTTCTTCGCCACCAGCCCGATCAGCATGATCAGGCCCAGAATGGTGAACAGGTTAAGTGAATTATTGGTGAGCGCCAGGGCAAGAAAGGCCCCAACGATGGCCAGTGGAATGGAGAACAATACCACAAACGGGTAAACGAAGCTGTTATACAAGGCCACCATGATCAGGTATACCAGCACAACAGCCACAACCAGCGCAATGCCCATCGAACCAAAACCTTCGCTCTGGTTTTCCATATCACCACTCCATACATAGTTCACACCTACGGGACGTGATAACTGATCGAAACGTTTCTGCCATTCGGCAGCAACCGTACCGGACGGGCGGCCTACCACCTGCGATTGAATGGTAACCGATGTGCTTTTATCTCTGCGCTCCAACTGGCTGGGTCCGCTGGATTCTTTTACCGCTGCAAATTGCGAAAGGCGTATCTGCTGCCCCTGGTCATTTACAAAAAGCAGGTTGCTTACATCATCAATGCTCCGGCGGTTGAATTTGTCATAGCGGATATTGATATCATATTCATATTCACCCTGCCGGAATTTGCCGTCGGTATTGCCGCTGAAAGCGGTTTGCATGGTGGTACCCACATTGGCAAGGGTCAATCCCAGCGCGGCCATTTTATCCCGGTCAACCTGCACATTGATCTCAGGATTACCTGCTTCTACCGATAAACGCATTTCCGTAGCACCCGGTACCTGCCTGAGCTCGGCCATAGCGGCATTGGCAAATGTGAGCACACTGTCCAGTTCCGGGCCGGTCACAACAAGCGCCAGCGGCGCGTTCTCTGCTGTTCCCAGTATGCTCACCTGAACCGTTTTCACCTTCGCTCCTACGAGCGTTCGCTGCAGCTCACGCTTTACTTTTGCTGCATATATGCCTGATTCATCTGCTCTTTCGGTTTTAGGCACCAGTTGAACATTGATCTCTGCCTTGTAAGCAGACGACCGGGAAGCCATTACCCCGTCGCTGCTCTGGCCAACGGTAGTGATCATTTTTGTGATCTCAGGCTTATGCTTTAGATACTCCTCTGCTTTTTGGGCCATGGCATTGGTTTGCTTAACAGACGCGTCTTTAGGCATCTCTATCTGCACGAGGAATTCACCACGGTCACTCTTTGCAAAAAACTCCGCGCCGATAAAACCTGCACCTACCAATGCAAATGAGCCAAACAATAATGCTACCATTACAGCCAGGGTGGTTTTCTTATGCGCCAGGCACCATTTCAGGATACCGGTGATCCAGTCGGTAAAACCGGACAATCCCTTTTCAAAGGCAACTATGATCTTCCCGAAGAATGTTTTGCCTGTGATCTTTTCTAGCTTCCCGAATCGTGAAGATAACCACGGCACTATGGTGAAGGAGCTCAGCAACGACAGCAGCGTAGCAATTGACACCGTAACACAGAACTGCTTAAGAATATCGACAGCCAGGCCGGTGCTCAATGCAATAGGGATGAAAACCACTACGATCACCAGCGTAATGGAGGTAACCGTAAACCCGATCTCTTTTGTGGCATCATAGGCAGCACGCACCCTGTTCTTTCCCATCTCCATATGCCTGTAGATATTTTCCAGTACCACTATCGCGTCATCTACCAGTATGCCTACCACCAGCGACAGCGCCAGCAAAGACATCAGGTTGAGGGAGTAGCCCAGGAGGCTCATGCCGATGAAAGTAGCGATGAGCGAGGCCGGGATAGCCACCATTACAATAACGGCATTGCGTACACTATGTAGGAAGAATAACATCACAAAAGCCACCAGCACGATAGCCAGTATAAGATCGTGCATCACCGCATTGGCGGATTGCAGCGTATATACCGAGCTGTCGTTGGCAATATCCATCTTCAATCCGGCACCGGCATAATCGTTTTGCAATTGCTCAATGGCAGCAGATATCTTTTCACTTACGGATACCGCGTTTGCATCGGATTGCTTGATGATCTGCAAGGCAATGGCGCTCTGCTCATTTACCCTTGCCAGCTTTTCAACATCCTTTTGCGCATCCTGTACATCCGCGATATCGCGGAGGCGTACCTGCACGCCATTTTTACCGGACACTACGAGGTTGCGCAATTCTTCTACCGAATTGTATTTTCCTGCCAAACGGATAAGGATGTCCTGCTGGCGCGTTTGTACGCTCCCGGTAGGGAAATCAAGATTGGAAACCAATATAGCATTCTGCACCTGGCTTAATGATAACCCGAAACCCTGCAATTTATCTGCATCTATATCTACCTGTATTTCTCTTTCCTGTCCGCCGATAAGGTTAACCTGGGCAACCCCCTGAACACGCGATAAAACCGATGCGATGCGTTTGTCTATCAGATCATAAAAATCAGCCTCGTTTATTGTACCGGTTGCAGACAACGTCATCACCGGCAGATCATCTACCGAAAATTTATTGAGCGATGGCGGGTCAACATCATCAGGCAGATCGCTCAAAATGGCGTTTACCTTACGCTGTGCGTCATTCAGCGACAGGTCAACATCCGTACCGCTGTTCAGTGTAATGGTAACAAGAGAAAGGCTTTCAAAGGACTTTGTTTCAAGCTTTTTGATATTTTCCATAGAAGACACCGCATCCTCTATTTTTTTGGATACCGTGTTTTCTACTTCGGCCGGCGATGCTCCCGGATAAACAGTGGTTACCGTTACCACGCCCGGGGAGAATTTCGGGAGCAGCTCATAATTGAGCGAGCTGTAACTTAACAGGCCACCCAGTATCAATACTGCAAACAGTACGATCACCAGTGTTGGCCGTTTTATGGATATTTCTGCAATTTTCATTGAATTGTTTTTTAGTAAATCACTATATGCTATTGCACTGCTGATATTTTAGTCCCGTTGGAAAGATTGATCTGCCCGCTGGTAATTACAGCTTCACCTTCGCTTAACCCCTGCAGCACTTCTACCTGGTCGCCCGTTATTCTTCCGGAAACTATTGTTTTTAATACTGCGGTACTGTCCTTTCCAACGGTGAAAACCTGGTTGCTGCCAACACCGCCGATAAAAGCGCTGCGCGGTATTACCATAACAGGAGCTGCCGAAGGAAAGCTGAATACGGCAGTGCCATACATGCCGGCCCTGATCATATTCCCGGGGTTAGCATCAAGCGCTATTTCCATCGGAAAGCTCAGGCTGTTGTCTGCCTTGGCGGCAATAAAAGTGATCTTTCCTTTAAATGATTTATCGGGAAATACACTTACCCTGATATCCACATCATCGCCCTGCTTTAATTGCGCTACCTGGTTTTCTTTAACGGCTACCTGTAATTTCAGTTGTGATACATCTACGAGCTCAAACATCTGTGTGCCCGGGGAAACCACGGCGCCGGGTTCAATAAAACGTTTATTCACCACACCATTGATTGATGATCTTACATAGGTATCGGCTACACGGAGTTTCGCCTGTGTTAACCTTGCTTCGGCATTGGTTAAAGCCAGTGTTGCCTGGTCGAGCTGCTGCTGTGTAACGCCACCTGTTTTAAATGCGCTTTCATAACGTGCTTTATCGCTCAGGGCATTGTTGTAAGCAGCCCGGGCGCTTTCCACATCCACATTCAACTGATCGGCTTTAATAACAGCAAGCGTTTGGCCTTTGCTTACCCAGCTGCCTTCATCAACCAGCACGCTGGTAACCCGTCCGGAGTTTTCGGCCGAAAAATTCAGTTGCTGTGAAGGAATGAAATTTCCATTGGCGGTGAAGTCATGTTGCAACGGCTGGCGATTTGTTGTTGCTATTCTTACAGCAACACTGCCATTTGTTTGTGCTGCTATTGCGATTTTAGCGGCATTCTCCTTTTTGTTTTTCATGAGGGTGGATCCGGTAAATATAACCGCAGCAGCAAGGATCACAATAGTGATCAGCGTGCGTACAATTGATTTCTGTTTCATTCGTATATCTGTTTATTTTTTATTGGTCGAATGCCCGCCTGACCGGACGGGCAGGGAACGTCCCCATATACATACTCCTGTGTGAAGGAAATTTGTTCATGGGCGTTTCATATTCTGTTGTTGGTTTTTTAATAATGACCTGAGTTCTCCTTTTGCTTTGGTAAGTTGTATTTCTGCCAGCTTATAATCCAGCAATGCCGCTGCATAATTGTTGTTGGCTTCTGTAAGTGAAGTTTCTGCATCGAGCAGATCGGTTAATGGCGCCAAACCATTGTTATAGTTATTTTGGGTATGTTCAAAAACCTCTTTTGCCAGGTCTACGTTTATCCTTTGATTGTTTAGGATCACCAGGTTGTTCTGTATCTGTGTTTTTGCATTCTCGAACTGGAGATTTAAAGAAAGCTTTGTTTGATCAACATCTTCCTTAAACTTCCGGATCGCCACATCTGCCTGGCGGATGCGTGAGCGGGTTGCAAACCCGTTAAACAAAGGCACTTTAAGCGTTACACCGGCGGATGCATAATCGAACCAGTTTACGCCGCTGCTACCACCCGATTTTCCCATGGGAAAGGTGTTGCCCAGTGTCTGGTAGCCATAATTGCCCGATAATGAAAGCGAGGGATAATATTCTGCTTTGTAACTTTCTTTCTGGTATTGCAATAGCTTTTCCTGCTGGTTCAGCAATTTAAGCTCTGTACGGTTGCTCAGATCAGGCATATCGGCAGCGTCAGCCAGGCGGGGCTGAATAGAGCTGAAATCAACATCCGGCAATTGTATAGCAGTTTGTATCGGCATGCCCATAGCATATTTCAACTGATTTTCATACAGCATTACCGCGTTTATCAGTTGCTGGCGCCTGCTTTGCAGGTTTGAAATATTCACCGCTACCCTGCCCAGGTCAATTTTTCTTGCCAATCCTGCATCATATTGTCCTTTAATGATGCCCTGTACTTTTGTTGTAATAGCAATCGTGCTGTCAACCAAACTGATCTTATGACGCTGCACCAATACCTGGTAATAATTACCCGGCAACCTGTTCTATCAATTGCTCTTCGGTGAGGTCGGCATTGATCTGGTAGTATTCCCGTGTAGATCTTGCCGCCTTTAAGCCGGTAAA
>NZ_DAOMOZ010000004.1:36334-55234 GCF_035444585.1 Agriterribacter sp. | reverse complement strand
AGTTCGAAAATTGTCCCGACAGGACGACTTATAAAACAACAGAATCCGCATTCACATTGTGTTTGCGGATTTTTGTTTGGAAGAGGTAGCAAAAAGGGTAGCAATTAATATATCTTTGTCCATCGGTAAGAATTATTTGTGAACAGGGGCTCCGTTTCTACGCGGCCCTTTTTTATTATCACTAAATATCAATGTTCAAAAATTGCCTCGCACTGGCTCTATGCGGGGCGGTGTTATAACAATCATCCATTTAAGGACAATGAGCCAATGTTTTTAGCAGCTTTGCTTGTTTTTAAAGATATTTCGTTTAAAGCTTTAGTGAGTGTTGTCAATTCAGCATCGGTGAACTTGCTGGGCTTGCCGTTTACAATATTGCCGTTAATACGCTGGTAAAGCCAGCTTCTTGTTTTTCCAAAATAGGTTTGAGCAATTGTTGAAAGAGAAATTATATCGGCAACATCCGAAAGCTGCTCCCTGACATTTATTATCTTTTCAATCTGCTCGATTTTACTTCCTGATGTAGCTATTCCTGATTTTATAAAAGAAGCAATTTTCTTTTTTGCTTCAGGATCATCTTTATATTTACGATATAAGGCCTCAAGCTTTGCATCGTATTTGCTGGTACCTGCCAGTTTCATGAGTTGTTCAAGTTCTTTTTTCATACCGTGTGTTTTAAGGATGGCCCCTTTTCGGGGGCTTTTGTTATCCCTTTTTTAGTCTTTGTTTCAGTTCAGATATTTTTTCGAGGTAAAAGTTAATCTGTTTCTCAATTTCCTCTTCACTGATCTGAAACTTTTCTGCCAGTTTCAAAAAAGCAGTAAGTTGCTCTTTTTCGGATTCGATCAATTTTTCAATTTCATTGTTGTCCATTTTGTGATGATTGAATGATTATTATAACACTGTAAAGATAATAATCATTTGGTTATTGTGCAAGTTTTTTTGGCACAAAAAGCCCCGGCATAGACATACCAGGGCTATTCTTTTTTGCAAACCAAGGGACCCACGGCATGGAAATGTCAGGTCCACACACATTAAAACCTAAATGGAAAGTCTTCGGTCCCGATTGTTATCGGGGAGATAGAATACTGTTTTGGCGCCTACAAGCTTTTTATCAATTTCTTCTTTGGTGACAAAATGGTTCATGCTACTGATCCGATATGCATCGTGTCCCTTCAAATAGAAAACTGTTTCGGATGTAGGAAATTCATCGGCTGCACGCCTGGCGGCCTCCGATAAGGAAATATTCCTATCTAAAAAATCTTTGATTAACTCAATTTTTTTCTGTCTGGTTTTGTCGGCTTGCATGGTCTGCATCTATTAGGTGTTTAATTATTTCATCCAGTTTTTCGTCACTTTGATTATTGAGGAGGACATTGTTGTCAATATCCATCTTATCGCGCAGCCCAAGATCCCGGGCTATAATATTTGCATTGAATGCACCGGCTGCAGCTCCTTCAAACTTTTGTGTTCTGATAATTTCCTCTATGCGGGTAATGACTGACAAAAAACCTTCAGATTGCTTTTCTCTTTTTCTTAATTCCCGCCAAAAGGTCTCCGAAGCTCCCAGGTATAAGCAAAGGCCGGAGAGAGTGTATGGCCGGGAAACAGGTACTTTGATCATTTTGCCAACTTTCTCCCCGCTTTTAATTACTTCATTCCTATGCGATGGGTTATTATCATTACGGGTGAAATATTCCGCTGCAGCTTCCCATAATAGTTTTGCTGAGGCAAACAATTTCCGTCGCCCATGTTGTGAGCGCATTTCCCGGAATTGATTTTTTAATACTTTATTATCGTTTGTTTATTGGCCCTATAAAGGCACAGTTACTTCCTACGGGGCTAACACAATGGTTCGGAATGTAAAGCAAGACAGAAACGGAAACATTTTGATTGCTGCATCATGGGGGCGCTGCGATGCCCGCCTTAATAATATTACCCCCTTAAAAAAGCCCGGTACCAGTTTCGCACATCAGTTATAAACCGGTTTTCTCATGTTCAGCTGCTTACTGCAACAACGCAGTTTCTTTTCTAAGAAACTGTTTTTTTATTTCATAAATGCAAAAAATATGTATCTTTTGGCTTTTTAGTATTATGCCTTCCAAAACCCTGAGCCACCCTATTGTTGAGGCTGTTAAAGCCAATGATGACAAAGCGCTGAAATGCCTGCAGGCTGTATCTAAAAATCAAAGTTCTCTCTACCGGCAAAAAGCAATGTGGTATCTCGCATTGATCTATATAAAACAGGAGAAAAAAGCGGCGGTCCGAGACTTACTCAACAGTATAACAGATATACCGGAAGCCAAAGAATTGCTGAACCGCATATCCGATTAAGCCGATAAAAAGTGTTATTCAATGAAACATATACTGCTGCATATATTGTTCTGTGTACTGTGCTGTATTGAAGTCAACGGCCAATATGCACCGGGTGATTATGCAAAAGCGCAGTTGGCACTGATCCATTATAAGTTAGACAGCAGCTTGCATTATATAGCCCAGGCAAAAAAATATTATACTGCCAGTCAAAAACCCGACAGTCTTGCATTAACACTGGCACTGGAAACACTGGTTGTTTGGGAAAAGGGAACTACCACAAAAGCGATTGAAAAAGCAGATTCGGCTTTTCGTACTGTATTAAACAAAACACCTGCCAAAAGCAATGGCAGGGTAGCATTAAATTCGATTGCGGGAAGCCTTTATGCAAGTAAATACCAATTCGATTCTGCAGCAATATACTATAACAGAGCATTGAATGCTGCCGATACTCTTCGACCGCAACTTCCCCTCGTTGTTTTGTATATGAATCTTTCAAAAATGGAAATGCTGAAGGAGAACACAGTAAAAGCTGAGCATTACTACAACAAAGCTTACCAAACGCTCCAGACTGTTGATCCCGGGGATGAAACTACGCTGACAGACCTGCTGATTACGCGTACGCAATACTTTATAGTAGGCGGAAATTATAATGCTGCCCTGGAATCAGCAACGAAAGCAGGTGAATTGATAAAAAAAAACCTGCATCCCGGCAATCCCAAAGCAGCCAAAAACTTCGCGAACTTATCAGCTATATGTTATTACCTCGGCAGGTATGAAGAGGCGTTAACATACCGGCAGAAAGCATTGAATGTTTACCTGCAAACCAATATGCAGGACATCAGCAGCAGCGCTCCATTTTATGTTACCTATTACAATATGGGGCAGCTATATTACTACCTGCATGAACATACGCTTGCTGCAAACTATTTACACAAAGCGCTGAATATAGGTGCAAACATATATGGGCGGCAAAACCTGGGCATGGTAAATATTCTTGTGCAGTTTGGCTCAGTACAGCAAAAGCTGAAAAATCATGACCAGGCCAAAGTTTATATAGAAGAAGCATATCACATCCAAAAAACATTAAATCCCACCGATTATCCGGCGCTCGCATATATTGAATCATTTTACGGTGATGTATTTGCCGATGAAAAAAAACACGACAGCGCTGCGCATTACTACAATGCATCTATTGCACATTACGGGAAGGCGGGTGAAGCATTGTCGTATTATGCATTGTATACCCGTGCAAACCTTGCTTCGGCATATGCTGCTACGGGCAGATCGGCCGCGGCATTGCAGGTGCAAAAAGACGTGCTGAAAAAGTTCCGGAAAAATTTCCCGTTGCTTAAACAACCCGTTGTAGAATTTTTAAGCGATATCTCCCTTACTTATCTGGAAACGCAGCAAACAGACAGCGCGCAATTGTATGCCGACAGCGCTATACTGATGCAAACCGAATTTAAAACATTACCGGCAAATCCGTCTGCATGGCTAACCCGGCTTCCCTTTTCTTTCAGGGTAAGCAAGCATGTACAAATAATGCTTGATATATTATACAAAAAATATCACCAGTCAAAAGAAAAGAAACACCTGCTCGGGATCATCGAAACAATAGACGCATACTCGGCTTATATTTCAGAAAACATATACAAGCTCAGAACCCAAAGCTCACTGATAGAACAATCGGAAAGCAATAAACAAATTTACGCTTCGGGCATTGATGCCTGCTGGATACTAAGTAATATCGAAAGCAAACAGCAATATGTTGAAAAAGCCTTCATGTTTGCCGAACAGGGCAAAGCCTTGTTGCTGAAGCTGGCATCAAATAATGTTATGATAGATGATGCATTGCAGGATGAAGATGCAGTTGTAAAAAAAGACATTGCTTTAAGAAAGGAAATAAGCAGCCTGAATGAGCAATACCTGAATGCGGAAGCAGGCGCCGATTCTTTACTCCGGCTGCTGACAGGTGTTATTGAAACCTATCGCACCTTCCAGGACAGTCTCCAAAAAGCAGGTGATCCATATTTCTATAAAAGATATTCAGCAGCAAACTATCCGCTTAAAGAAATACGGGAAACATTATTGAGTGGCGGATCAACACTTATTGAATTTGCGCTTACAGAAAGATACCTGTATACGTTTGTAATTACGCAGGATAGTATTCATGCAATACAAAGCAATAAAGATATTGTAAACTCCATTTATGGGATTGAAAACCCTCAAACACTTACTCTACGTGGCTTCCGGGATAGCGCGTATAAGTTGTACAGCAACCTGATAAAGCCGGTTGAACACTGGTTTGCAGGCAATAAATTGATAATTGTGCCGGACGCCGATCTGTACTACCTGAATTTTGAAACACTCGTTACCGATACTACAGGCAGTGCTTTTACATCACTGAAATATCTCATTCACGATTATAATATATCATACCTCCTTTCGGCCAATGTTGCGGTTCAACTAAAAAAACATGACCGCCAACCTGAAAGAAAAAGTAAAGCGCTGCTGTTTGCACCGGTTTTCACCGATTCAATGAAACGGGCATATAAAAATCAGAGAGTCGCACCGGAATATGATTCATCTTATTTCAGCCTGTTCCGCCAGCCCTTTGCATTACAGGCTGTACGCAATATATATGGATTGATGCCTGCCGATATGTTTCTTGAGCACCAGGCGCTGGAATCTAACTTTAAGCGATCGGCAGCCCAATACAGGATCCTGCATTTGGGCACACATGCGCAGGTAAGCGACATTGACCCGTTGCAGTCAAGGCTTTTTTTTGCAAAGGAGGCTGATACCATTGCACCCGGCGATGACGGAAATTTATATGCTTATGAAATTTACTCCATGCAGCTAAAGGCGGAGCTTGCTGTACTTTTTGCCTGCGAAACCGGCAGGGGCGCCGTACATTCAGGAGAGGGTGTGATGTCGCTGGCACATAGCTTTATGTTTGCAGGTTGCCCGGGCGTCGTTATGAGCCTCTGGAAAATTGACGAAAAGACAAATGCTCAGATCGTCACAGACTTTTATAAGCACCTTAAAAAAGGTCATACCAAAAGCGAGGCCTTAAGAAAGGCAAAGCTCAGTTTTCTTGAAAACAATCACGGCGAATTAGCCAACCCGTTTTACTGGGGCGGGTTATGCGTAATTGGTGACGATGCTGCACTCTATTCAACCGGCAACAGGTTATACTGGTTTATGGGTGTGGTCATTGCCGCGCTTGCGCTGGTTTATTTCTTCAGAAGAATATCTTAGCATTTATCCCCGCAACCGCCTGCTCGTTTTGATATTCTCTCATATATACCCGAAATGCTTTAAAAGGATCCGCACCAGAAAGCTCCGGGTGCGGGGTGGCTTCCGAAGTTAACATAGCACGTAAATATATGAACCGATCTTGTGTCCTGTATCTAAAGTTTATGTTACAGGATCTGAACTGCTGATGCTATAAAGCAGTATATCCTTTCATAAACAATTGGTTTTCAATTTTTACTTTTTGCTTTTCACAATGTTCAGATTTGAAAATGATTGTAACGGAAGCAGAACATATTCAATTTACCGGAAACCATTTTTACAGCGGCACTTAAAACTGCTGATATAAAAACTTCACTTTTCATAAAAACTAAATTGCTGTTGTATGAAGAAAACAATATGTTTCTTATACGTGCTTGTTAGTGTTTTCACCTGTTATGCTCAACAGATAACATTAACAGGAACTGTAACCAACAAAAAAGACCAGGCTCCTTTGCCCGGCGTTTCGGTTCAATCCCAATCTGCTACTGTTGCCACAGACCTGAAAGGCATGTTTTCAATTCCCACATTTATTGGAGACAGGCTGAGGTTCACTCACTCAGGCATGCTTGTCAAACTGTATGTTGTGCAGGCAGGTGCTCAGTCCATCAACATCCGGATGACAGAATCAGGAGATACGCTGCAGACCGTTATTGTTACGGGTTACCAAACAGAAAAGAAAGCAGACCTCACGGGTGCGGTTTCCGTTGTTAAAATGAGTGATATCAAAGACAACCCGCTTGGCAATCCTCTCCGGTCCTTACAGGGACGGCTACCTGGCGTTATGATCACTACCGATGGCTCGCCCATGGGTGAAGCAACAGTGCGTATCCGAGGTACAGGCACACTCGGTAATAATGATCCACTATATGTAATAGATGGCATCCCTACGCGCCAATCACTCACTACCCTTAACCCGGATGATATAGAATCCATCCAGGTGCTGAAAGATGCCTCTTCCGCTACTATTTATGGCTCGAGGGCCGCCAATGGTGTGATCGTAATTACTACAAAAAAAGCAAAGAAAGGATATTCAAGAATTGATTTCAATACTTCAATAAGCTTACAAAGCTATCAGAAAAAGCCTAAAATACTCAACACGGAACAACGCGGAGAAAGGTATTGGCAGGCAGCGGTCAATGACCATTTTGATCCGAATAACAACCAGATCTACCAGTATGACTGGAACAATGATTTCGACAACCCGGTATTGAACAAGGTGATACTGCCGGGGTTTATTGACCCGGAAAAAACAATGCAACCGGCAAATACCAACTGGTTTGAGGAAATATCCCAGACCTCGCTCATACAATCGCACAATATCTCGCTATCGCATGGCAGTGAAAAAGGAAGTTCTCTCTTTTCGCTTAGTTATTACAACAATAAAGGAATTATCAAAGAATCATTTCAAAACAGGATCACGGCAAGATTCAATTCCGAATACCAGTTTTTTAAAGGGCGGGTGAAAATCGGTGAAAATTTTTCAGCCAGTTTTATCAAAGGCTCAACACTGCCGACCGGCGACATCATGTTTTTTGCAACGGTTTTACAGCCCATTGTTCCTGTACATACCATTGACGGCGGATGGGGCGGACCAGCGCCAGGCATGACTGACCGGCACAACCCGGTGCGATTAATAGAAGATAATAAGCAAAACAAGAATTATACATTTGCACCTTTCGGCAACGCTTATGCGGAAGTAGAAATTATTCCCGGTCTCCGTTTCAAATCCAGCTTTGGGGTAGATGCCACCCTTAGATATTTCAGGGAATTGAGAAAATCATACCGCTCCGGTTTTCTTTCAGATCCTTCCAACCAGGTAAATACGAGCCAGAACAATGGATACACAACCACTTTCCAGAATACGCTGAATTTTACCAAAATCCTGGATAAGCATGCAATCAATGTACTGGTAGGGGAAGAAGAGGTTAACAACGGGTTTCAAAACTTCAGCGGCAGCCGGCAGGGGCTTGCACTTGAAACCCTCGACTATGCTTATCTTGATGCAGGCTCAACAAATGTGAATAACGGAGGTAGTGGCGGCGGTTACGCACTGGTGTCTTTTTTTGGAAAAGCTCAATATACTTTCGACAGCAAATACCTGGCATCGTTTACTATCCGCAGGGATGGGTCGTCAAGGTTTGGAAAAAACAACCGATATGGAACTTTCCCTGCATTTTCCCTTGGATGGCGTATCAGCCGGGAAACATTTGTTCGCGAAAATCTCCCTTTTATCTCCGATCTTAAATTACGATATGGATGGGGGCGTGCCGGTAACCAGGAGATCAGCAATACGGCTGTATATGGCATCTACAGGGCAATTTACGGAGGCGACCGTTTTGGTAACGATGGCGGAACCGCTTATGATATTACCGGAGCCGGTACCGGTCAGTTACCTTCGGGATTTGTAGCGCAGCAGGCAGCGAATGAAAACTTAAAATGGGAATCTTCCACGCAATCCAATATAGGAATTGACTTTGGCTTCCTGGATAACAGGCTTACAGGTTCTGCCGACTATTTTGTAAAAAAAGCAACGGATATACTTGTGTTACCTCCACCCATCGCCGTACTTGGAGAAGGGGGCTCTTACTACCAGAATGGTGCTTCGATGAACAATAAAGGTTTCGAATTATTGCTCACCTATGCAAACAACAACAACACAGGCCTTTCTTATACCATTAGCGGGAATATATCTACCTATAGAAATCAAGTTGTTTATCTTCCTTCTTCTGTGCTGACAGCTTACCCGGGCAATGGAACAGATAAAACAATTCTGGGTCGTTCGCTTGGCTCCTATTTTGGCTATATAGCAGACGGTATTTTCAAAACACAGAAAGAAGTAGATGATCATGCTGCACAAACAGGTAAAGGAACAGGAAGGATCCGCTTTAAGGATCTGAACAATGACGGAACCATTAATGATCTCGACAGGGATTTTATAGGAAAACCGGATCCTTCGTTCATCTACGGTATCAATTTTACCATGAAATGGCAGGATTTTGATTTTGCCTGTTTTTTTCAGGGGGTGAGTGGAGGGAAGGTGAACCATGCGTACAAGATTTACAGTGATTTCAGCTCGCTTTGGGTTGGCACCAACTGGGGTGCACGTACGCTCGACGCGTGGTCTCCCACCAATACCAGTTCGGAAATTCCTGCACTCACTTTACTGGATGCAAACCAGGAAGCACGGTTCTCTACTTATTTCCTGGAACCGGCAACCTATTTGAAGTTAAGAACACTGCAGGTAGGTTACGCATTGAACAATATATCCAAAACGGTTAAAGCCCGCGTATTTCTTGAAGGCACAAATCTTGTTACCATCAAATCGAAAAAATTCAGCGGTGTTGACCCGGAATCGTTGAACAGTGGATATCCCATACCGTCTGTTTACACACTTGGATTAAACATTTCCTTCTAACATTAAATCTTATAAAATGACACGGTATTTATATATTTCCTTATTGCTGTTACTGGCTTCCTGTACCCAACTGGATAAGACACCCCAGGGAATTATCTCGGATGAGCAGTTGAATACACCTGAAAATATTGACAAGCTCTGCATCGCAGCCTACTCCGGCCTGGGTAATGACTGGGGCTTTGCCCCGTATGCAAGCATGTGGGTAACAGGCAGCGTTCGGAGCGGTGAAGCGTATAAAGGTGGCGACGGAGTAGGAGACCAGGATTTTATAAATGCCTTTGAAGTATTTACCCTAAACCGTATAGACAACTTCGCTATGGATGTAATATGGTACCGGTTGTACGTGGGTATTAAAAGGGTAAACACTGCGATAAGCAAATTAAATGCCGTTGATGAGCAACTGTTTCCTGCAAAAAAAACAAGACTGGCGGAAATGCGGTTCTTAAGAGGGCATTTTTATTTTATGCTCAAAATTATTTTTAAGCATATTCCTTATATTGATGAAAATGTATTGCCCGAGGATTACAAAGTAGTTTCAAACAGAGCGCTGACCAATGATCAGCTATGGAATAGCATTGCAGCAGAGTTTGCATATGCGGCTGATAATCTTCCGGGCGATCAGCCGGAGACCGGGCGTGCCAATAAGTGGGCCGCCAAAGCATACCTGGCAAGAGTTACTTTATACCAGGCTTATACACAGGGCGATAATGATCATGCAGTAACGGGCATTGATGCGGCCAAACTGAATGAGGTTGTTGGTTTGTGCAACGAAGTGATTGGTTCAGGCAAATATTCTTTAAGTACGGATTTTGCACATAATTTTTTAACACAGTTTGAAAACGGACCTGAATCCATTTTTGCTATCCAGTTTTCAAAAGATGACGGAACAGCGGTGGGCAGGATTGCTACGGGCGATTATTTGAATTATCCCATGAATCCTGAATTTGGCTGTTGTGGTTTTCATATGCCGAGTCAGAGCATGGTGAATTCTTTTAAGACTTCACCACAGGGCCTGCCACAGTTTGACACATATAACAATACCGATATTTTGGAGGGCAGTGATTTTCTTACCCATACTTTCGACCCGCGATTGGATCATACGGTTGCCATTATTGGTCATCCATATAAGTACAGCACCAACTTTATTTTTGCCAAATCATGGTTGCGTGCCCCCGAAGTATATGGTAACTATATGAGCCTGAAAGAGGTGGTAGCGCCCGATGATCCTTCGTTCAAAAAAATGCCACCTTTCATGTCGAGCTCCAAAAACCAGGATATCATCCGCTTTGATGACATACTGCTGTATAAGGCTGAAGCATTAATCGAATTGAACAGGGAAATGGAAGCTTTGCCACTGATCAACCAGGTACGGGAACGTGCCATCAACAGCACAGACCTGTTGAAACAGGCCGATAATTCCCCGGCTTCCAATTATCATATGGATATCTATAAACCCGGGGTCAATTGCAACTGGACAAAAGATTTTGCAAGACAGGCATTGCAATGGGAACGCAAGCTGGAATTCTCCATGGAAGGTTGGCGGTTTTTTGATTTGGTTCGCTGGGGAATTGCTGCCGAAACATTGAATGCGTATTTCGCCAGGGAGAAAACAAGGCGCCCGCATTTAAACACAGCCCATTTCCAGAAGAATAAAGACGAATACTGGCCGATTCCTTTAAACCAGATCAATTACAGCAGCGGCTTGTATGAGCAAAATCCGGGTTGGTAGAGGAAAAATTTCAAACAAATGACAGCAAAAAATGCATCCGAACTTATTGAGTTGTGCATCCCGGTTCCCCGATCCCGGCTATGATGAACAAGCGGGAAGTTCCCGTGGTATATTACTTCCCGCATTTTTAACTGTCAATTGTTTTTGTGATTCCATAGTAAATAAACTGTATATGTCTTACATTGCTTAGCCATTGATCATCAACATAGCGTTTAGCCCGCAAAAAATAAAAATAAAAAAATGAAAAGAAGAAACTTTCTCCAGGCATCAGGTATGTTTCCCTTTATTGCGGGAAACCTTGCAAAAGATCTTCCCGGAAATGAATATAGGATTATTCAGCCGGGTAGTGAAAAAAACATTCCGCCGCCGGCCAGGGAATTTTTTTACAGGCCCGAAAATGCATGGGCGGGGGATTTCATCCCTTTATATGCAGAGGGGAAATTCCAGCTATTCTACCTGTTAGACTGGCGCAATGCTGAAAAGCACGGGGAAGGCGTTCCGTGGTATCGCTTATCTACCACCGATTTTGTACATTATGAAGAGTATGGAGAAGTGATCCCGCGTGGTACGAAGGAAGAGCAGGACCTGTCTATTTTTACGGGGAGCGCATTAAAGGCGGATAATACCTACCACATATTTTATACCGGTCATAACCATCACCTCGTAGCAAAAGGTAAGCCGATGCAGGCGGTAATGCACGCGGTGAGCAATGATCTGCAGCACTGGAAAAAAATACCCGAACATACTTTTTTTGCTCCCACCGGCAGGTATGAAAAAAATGACTGGCGCGACCCATTCGTGTATTTCAATGAAGAGACGAAGGAGTACAATATGCTGCTTGCCGCAAGGTTCAACGAGGGCATCCCAAGGCGGCGCGGTCTTACTGCCCTCTGCACTTCAAAAGACCTCGTGAAATGGGAAGTGAAAGATCCTTTTTATGCACCCAATGAATATATCACGCACGAATGCCCCGACCTGTTTAAAATCGGGGACTGGTGGTACCTTGTCTTTTCAGAGTATTCGGATCTGGTGGCTACCCGGTACCGGATGAGCCGTTCTCTGAAAGGGCCGTGGTTAACTCCCAAACAGGACACTTTCGACGGTCATGCTTTCTATGCAGCAAAAACTGCTTCAGATGGCAGCAACAGGTTCATCTTTGGCTGGAATCCTACGAGAAGTGAAAATAAGGATAGCGGCGCGTGGAACTGGGGCGGCAATCTTGTGGTACACCAGCTTGTTCAGCAGCCGAACGGGGAGCTAACCGTTCGTGTACCCGATACAGTCAGGAAAGCATTCAGCAAAAATATACCACAATCATTCAAAACCGCTGAAGGAGCAAAGATCGCGGGAAGCAGGGAGATAGAAGTAAAGGCCGAGGGCGTTTTTAGCGCTGTTGCCGCAGGTAAAATGCCCGGTACATGCAGGATCAGCACCAGCATCGTTTTTTCAAAGCCGCCAAGAGCATTAGGTTGTATGCTGCGCTGCAGCGATGACCTGGAAAAGTGTTATTATATCAGGCTGGAGCCCGGCAGGAGCAGGCTTGTATTTGATATGTGGCCGCGGAAAGACAACGTAATCAGCCAGATGATAGAGCTGGAGCGCTATGTGGAGCTGAAAGCCGGTTCCCCTGTATCAATGGAAGTTTTTGTTGACGGCAGTATAGGAATAGTATATGTGAATGACAGGGTTGCTATGGATTTTCGCGCTTATGATCTTCCGGAAGGGAACTGGGGCTTTTTTGTGAACGACGGATCAGCCCGTTTCAGAGATATTGAATTGACAACATTATAATAGCGCCTGATATAAACAGCGTGCTGCATTTGTATTGCATGGCTCAACAGTGCTTCCGGCGTACAAGAGAGCGACGCAACAACAGGTGAACAGGGAACTGACGCCGGTAACACAAAACAATCGTTATGCAAAAAAAAGACATCACGGTATTATCCTGGTCGGTAATTGTTGCTTTGGGAGGTTTCCTTTTTGGTTTTGATACGGCCGTGATATCAGGCGTTGAGAAATCAATCCAGTCTCTTTTCAGTCTTTCATCCTTCTGGCATGGCTTTACCATTTCTTCGGCATTGATAGGAACCCTGCTCGGCGCTTTATTTGGAGGATGGCCTGCAGAAAAATACGGGCGGAAGCCGGTATTGTTCATTATAGCCCTGCTGTTTGGTTTATCGGCTGCAGGCAGTGCACTGGTCAACAGCCTTCCGGCATTTATTGTTTACCGGTTTCTCGGGGGCATTGCGGTGGGTGCTTCTTCAGTGGTGGCGCCAATGTATATTTCCGAAATATCGCCCGCGCGTATGCGTGGCCGTATGACGGCAATGTTCCAGTTCAATGTGATCTTCGGCATCCTGATCGCCTATGTATCCAATTATGCGCTGCGCGGTATCAATGATAATGACTGGCGCTGGATGCTCGGTGTAGGCGCAATACCATCTTTTATCTATTTTTTTCTTTTATTTTTCATTGATGAAAGTCCGCATTACCTGATCAAAATGGGAAAAGAAGCCGCGGCAGCAAAAGTGCTGGGCAAGGTGTACAGTGAAAATGCAGACCGGCGGATAGCAGAGATCCACGAAAGTGTGACACAAAAAAAAGAAAAGTTATTCTCCGGTCTGTTTACAAAATCAATTTCGATCGCTTTTCTTGTTGCCATGTTCAACCAGTTTTCAGGCATTAATGCGATCCTGTACTTCGCACCACGGATATTTGAATTATCAGGCGTGCCGGCAGCCGATTCATTTCTGCAATCGGTTGTTATTGGAGCGACCAATGCCCTCTTCACCATATTAGGACTGGCAATCATAGATAAGGTGGGAAGGAAAAAATTATTGATCGCCGGTTCGGCCGGTATGTGCATCTGCCTGCTGCTGGTAGCAAGAATATTTTACATCCAGCAATTCGGCGGATACCAGCTCCTGTATTTATTAATAGGGTACATCATGTTTTTTGCTTTTTCTACCGGCGCTGTCATCTGGGTGCTGATATCGGAAGTATTTCCCGGCAGCGTGCGCGGCAAGGGGCAGTCGCTCGGTTCCTTTACGCATTGGTTTTTTGCAGCACTGATCACTTTCCTGTTCCCGGCGGTGGTGGAAAAAACAACGTATGGCGGCGCGCATGCTTTTGCTTTTTTTGCGGTGATGATGCTGCTACAGGCCATTACCGTATGGAAATACTTTCCCGAAACAAAGGGTAAAACACTTGAAGAGCTGGGACATGAATTGCTGCAACGTAAATGAGCAAACGATGCATGATTTTTACCATTAGAATTACACCTGTGGTTGCTGAATCCATATTGTCCCGGAAATTATTTCGGTGATCTGTTTAGCTTTTTTTACTTTCAAACCTCAAATGAGCGGCAGCTTTTGCCACAACAGCATCATAACGAGTGCAAATGCGGATACTCAATGTCATTGATCTTACAGGCCCGGTGAATACGGCAACGGGCAGCAATGCAGGGCGCTCCTGCATTTGTATAGCAGGATGGATGCTGGTGCTTTTGTATGCTTCGCTGCTGTCGTGTAGTTCTTCTCAAAAGAACGACAGGAAATTCAGGATCGGTTTTTCGCAATGTACAGGCGATCCCAACTGGAAAAAAGCAACGCTGGACGCATTGCAAAGAGAACTCGCTTTTCATCCCGGAGCAGAGCTTATCTATAAAAACGCGGGCGATAACAGTGATCTGCAGGTGGCTCAAATCGAAGAACTTTCGCGGTCGCAAATTGATATTTTACTGGTCTCTCCCAACGAAGCCCTGCCGCTCACCGCTGCTGTAGAAGCGGTTTTTAACAAAGGAATACCTGTTATTGTTATTGACCGTAAAATTGCTTCAGATAAGTTTACCTGTTATGTGGGTACCGATAATTTCAGTATTGGTAAAATGGCAGGCGAATATATACTAAATACTTTTCCGGGCGAGATCAGTATCATTGAAATTTCGGGTCTTAAGGGTTCCACACCTACCAGCGAGCGGTCAAGGGGATTTCATGAAAGCATTTCCGGTAAAAGCCGCGTGAAGGTCAAAGCCCGTGTTGAAGGCGCCTGGCTGCGGGAAGGCGCTAAGGAGGCGTTACTCAGCATAAAAGATACGCTTGCGGCCAATGACATCATTTTTGCACAGAACGATCCGATGGTACTGGGCGCTTATGACGTATACAAAACTTTGGGGCTTGAGAAAACAGCTAAATTTATCGGTGTGGATGGCTTACCGGGGCCCAATGGCGGTATACAATTAGTGTCCGATAAAATACTCCAGGCCACTTTATTGAATCCCACCGGTGGCGAAGAAGCCATTCAAACAGCATTTAAGATTTTGAACAACGAGCCTTACGATAAGGAGATCATCTTATCTACTGTTGTTATAGATGCTTCCAATGCCCGCATCCTGAAACTGCAAACCGATAAAATAGCCGGACTGCAAAAAGACATTGAAAACCAGTTGAGCCTTTTGTCGGAGCAGCAGCGTCTTTACCGGAGCCAGAATATTGTATTGTATGTGTTGGCAGGTGCTCTGGTTCTCGTGCTGGTATTCGGCGCATTATCGTATTTCGCTTTACGGCATAACCGTAGGATCAACCGTCAGTTGGCTGTTCAAAATACAAAGATCCTGGAGCAAAGTAAAGAGCTGATTGAAATGACGGCGAAGGCAAAGGAAGCGACCGAAGCAAAATTTAACTTCTTTACGAATATTTCACACGAGTTCAGAACGCCATTGACGTTAATGCTTGTTTCCCTGGAAGATACCCTGTCGTCGCGTTCTTTGTTACAAGCGCACAGGAACAACCTTGAGCTTGCCAGGAAAAATGTACACCGCTTGCTGCGACTGGTCAACCAACTCATGGATTTCAGGAAGATTGAGCTGGGTAAAATGAAGATACATGCTACAGAGAACAATATTGTTGGCTTTGTGAAAGATATAGCTGACACATTCAGGGAAGCTGCCCGGAAAAAAGACATTCATTTGAAGGTGGAGTCAAAGTTTCCGGAGATTTTGCTATGGTTTGACATAAGCATGATGGATAAGATCATTCTTAACCTTCTTTCCAACGCTTTCAAGTTTACCGGTGAAAACGGACTGATCCATATTTCTATTGACAAGACCCGAGATGAAAAGTTGGTTGTGTTGAAAGTACAGGATTCAGGTATGGGTATGACGGCGGAAACGGCTGCCCACGCCTTCGATCTGTTTTATGAGGGACATGAATTTGCGCACAATAGCTCAGGGGTTGGTCTGGCACTTTGCAGGGAGTTGGTGGAGCTGCACCACGGTATCATTTCCGTGAAAAGTGAAAGATCGAAGGGCGCTTGTTTTGAAATTGCTTTACCTGCAGGTAACACGCATTTGCTGCCGGAAGAAATAGAAACAGAAAGAATCATTTCTGCCTCGTCTCCGGATTTTGCTATTTATACAGCAGAAGCGGAACCTGTAATATATACAGGAATGCACCACGATGATGCTGCCTCAAAGGACCAGTCGCTGCTGATCATTGATGACAATCCGGAGCTGAGGCAATTTTTGAAAGATAAATTGGGAAAGCGGTTTGAAATTCATGAGGCGGCAAGCGGGAATGCCGGGTTAAATGTCGCTTATGATATGATTCCCGATATAATCATTTGTGATGTTGCAATGCCCGGGTCGGACGGTTTGACTGTTACAGACATGTTGAAAAATGATATCCGCACTTCTCATATCCCTATCATATTGCTGTCGGCAAGAGACAGCATTCACCAGTATATAGAAGGCATGAAGAGCAGGGCCGACGCCTATATCGGAAAACCTTTTAATCTAAGCCACCTTGAAGCAACGTTAAACAGTCTGCTGGTGAACCGGGAAATTCTCCGCGAACATTTTACCAGCGAATTGCCCGGTGAAAAGCGGATCAATCCATCGCAGAAAACAGACAGGAAATTTATTAATGAATTTGCTGCTGTCGTTGCAGGCAATATTTCCAATGAGAACTTCGGGCCTGCAGACATTGCGAAGGAAATGCATATGTCGCGAATGCAGTTGTATCGTAAGATCAAATCTTTACTGGGATATAATGTGAACGACTATATATTGACCGTGCGCCTGCAAAAAGCAAAATTCTTGCTGCTACATGAAACGGATCCCATTTCGGATATTGCATTTAAAACGGGTTTCTCTTCACCGGCCTATTTTTCAACTGTATTCAAATCAAAATTTTCGATGACGCCTTCCGAATACAGAGACAGGAATGAGTGAATTCCCTATCCCGGTTTCCCCCTTAATATTTTATCTTAGTATTAAATTAACAAGCCATGAAAAGATTATCACCAATACTCCTCACCTGCATTTATATGTTATTGAGCGCCTGTAACAGCACTAAAAATGCAGCCACCTCCACAGATCAGTCTACCATGGACAACAACAGCATAACCGGCAAAAAATGGAAGCTCACAGAACTTTACGGCAAGCCGGTAGCTGAAACGATCAATGGTAAGGAACCATTTATACTGTTGCAGGATACGGGTAACCGTTATAGTGCCTCAGCTGGCTGCAATGGACTGGGTGGCACTTTTACCCTTTCGGGTAATGGCAAAATAAAATTTTCGCAGGGTATGTCTACAATGATGGCCTGCGAAAATATGGAAATTGAAACGGGGCTTAAAAAAGTGCTGGATCAAACCGACAACTATACTGTTAACGGGAGTAACCTGTCGTTCAACAAAGCCCGTATGGCGCCACTGGCCCGCTTCCGGGCGGTGGAAAAAAGCATGGCTGATCAGGAGCTGAACGGCTCCTGGGAACTGGATTATATATCCGGTCCTAAAATAGCTTTTGAAGGCTTATACCCCGGTAAAAAGCCGTTCATAACATTTAACCTGGCCGATAGCAGGGCTACCGGCAACAGCAGCTGCAATAATTTTAATGTTTCAGGTCTATGAAAAATCAATTGCTTCCTTTTGTATCAGCAGGCATTTTATTTATCCTTTCGGGGATATCCTGCTCCAATCCCACCAGGAAGATTTCCGGCGACAGTGCCGTAGCACAGCCTGCCGATGGACATAACAGCCGGGTATCGCTCGACTGGAAAGGTAGCTATCATGGCATACTGCCCTGTGCAGACTGCCCGGGCATTGAAACCGTTATCAGCCTGGATGAAAATAATACATATCAATTGACTCAAAAATACCTGGATAGAGACACGGCATGGCACCTTACTTCAGGCAGCTTTACATGGACGGATGATGGCAATAAAATAATACTTGATAAAGCTAACCGCATGCTGCAGGTAGGCGAAAACCAGCTTTCCTGGACCGATAATGACGGCAACAGGGTAAGCGGTGCTTTGGCAGCACATTACAGGCTGGTAAAGCAGGACAATGGTATCACGGAAAAATACTGGAAACTGGTAAGCCTGAACGGTGAGCCGGTAAAGCCGGCCGGCGTGAGAGAAGCATATATCATTCTGAAGCAGGACGGCAACAAGCTAACAGGGCATGGCGGTTGCAATACGCTGAACGGAGGCTATACACTTGTTGCACCGGACAGGATCCGCTTTGCCAATATCAGCGCAACCAAAATGGCATGTGAAGCATTAAAGACCGAACAGGAACTGGTACAGGCATTACGATCGGCCGACAGCTTTCTGGTAAAAGGCGATACTTTATTGCTGTATAAAGGACGCATGGCTCCATTGGCACGTTTTGAAACCGTTTATTTACGATAGCTTTATAGCTGAATCAAAACAATTTCATAAAAGCAGCTCCTTACAACCCTATACCCTACTTCTTATACCTCTTACTACTACACCTTACCGGCTAACGGCTCTCCCCGGATCCTGCTATTTGTTGCAGCTCTTTGTTCTGCTGTAGCGGTCCCATTAAAAAAATGATAACGAACACGGCGATCAGCGCCATTATTCCATAGCCGATAAAAACGCTGTTGTAAGCGAAAGTGTAACCGTTTGTTCTGGAAAAATGCTCAATGGTTATCCCTGAAAGAGATTGAAAAACTGCGCCGCCTAATCCCGCGCCCACGCTGGCCACGCCCCATACTGAAGCCGTAGCATTCAGTGGCACCACATCTGCAGGGAAAGCCATGGTATTGGCCGTATAGGCCGAATAGGCAAAACCGGCAATGCTCAGCACAACCAGTGCTCCGGCAGAACCGGAGATG
>NZ_DAOMOZ010000004.1:0-36324 GCF_035444585.1 Agriterribacter sp. | reverse complement strand
ATCAATGGGCCAAACATGAGCGTGAGCGCCAGCAGGCTTCCGAAGAGCCCTACCGATATTTTTCTTGCTTTGGGAACCGGTATGCCTTTGCGGATAATGAATTGCGTAAAAAATCCGCCCAGTATATTGCCTATATCTGCAACAATAAAAGGGAACATCGCGAACCAACCGATCTCTTCCAGTCCCCAGTGATGCACATCCACCAGGTACCTGCCAATCCAGAAGGTGATAAAATACCATACAGGATCCATGAATATCTTAGAGAAGGTAAACCATCCCACAAATCTTGTTTTGATAAGCTTCAGCGGCGGTATGGCTTTCGCCCCCGATGCTTTTAATGCACGCTCGGGCGTATAATAGGTAAACCAGAAAAACGCTACCCATATATAGCCAATACACCCGATAATGACAAACGTAAACTGCCAGCCATAACGCATACCCAGCCATGCGATGAGCGGCGGAGCCACTACCGCGCCAATAGCTGCGCCACTGTTGAAAATGCCCGTTGCCGTAGAACGCTCTTCGGGAGTAAACCATTCACTTGTTAATTTAATGGCGGCGGGCCAGTTACCCGCTTCGCCTATCCCTAACAGGAACCTGCATATCCCAAAATGAAAAGGCAACCGTGCAAAGGCATGCAGCAGCGACGCCGTTGTCCAGAAAGCCATACATAAAGCATAACCCACCCGTGTTCCCAGCCGGTCTATTACAAAGCCCGACACGAGATTAGAGATCATATACGCCACAAAAAAAGCAGTGGCTATATAGCCGAAATAATCATTGGGAATAAGTTCACGCAATGCCCCCTCAGCGCTCAGGAAGTTGAAAGCCAGTCTGTCTACATAATTCAGTACCGTTGCCAAAAACGCGAAGCCCAGCATGAGCCAGCGTATCCGGGGCAGTTTATCAGTAGATGGCTGATTAGGGAAATATTGATCCATGCGTAATGATATATTATACGATGCGCATTGTCATCCCCCCGTCAATCACAATATTTTCACCGGTAATAAATTTGTTTTGTACCAGTGAGCAAATCACTTCTGATACATCTCCGGGGGTTCCTTCCCTGTGCAGCGGTATCCTGTTGTCAATATTATTTTTTACCTGCTCAGGCTTCAGGTAGTCCTGAAAGCGTGTTCTTATCACGCCCGGTGAAACACAATTGACGCTGATGTTGTCGTCACTCAGCTCCAGTGCAAGCGCCCTCGTCATTTGCGGAATAGCGCCTTTAACAACGGCATAGGCCAATGCATTCTTTACCCCGCGTAAACCTGCAGCAGATGATATCAAAACAATGGCCCCTTCTTTTTGCAGTTTCATATAGGGAACGGCCGCCCTGCACAAATGGAAAGCCGCATGTATATGCACATCAAATGCCTTATACCACATCTCCCTGGCGCCATTCAATAAGCTTCCCGGAGCTGCTCCCCCCGCGCTGTGTACCAAAATATCAATACGATCCCACTTTGCCGCCACAGCTTCTATAGCTTTTATGCATTCGGATTCTTCGCCCAGGTCGGCAGCGATCATCAGCAATGGAACACCCAACGCTTCAATTTTTTGTTGTATATCACTGCCTGCAGTATTTCTCGCAACAATGGCTATGGCAGCTCCCTGCCGGGCCAATGCAACAGCGGTAGCCGCACCTATTCCATGAGTGCCTCCTGTTACAACGGCTACTTTGTTTTGTATATTCATTCGTATATAATTGATTCCTGATTTTTAAATCCGCATCGGTTTTTACAAACGGATACTTCGTGCTGTAACTACAGCTTTTCGGGAATTATGTACGGCGCACGGTAATTTCCTTTTAAGAATTTATTTGCCGCTTCATTATTTATGAACTTTTCGGTTTGCCTGTCAAGAAACAACTGCTTCTTCCCTGTACGGTAACAAATATCTGCAAGATGCACCAGGGATGCGCTCAGGTGTCCCTGCGTAACATCGCCATTGGGTTCCTGCTGCAGGCGAATGCTGTCAATAAAATTTTTCTGATGAAATTTATCCGGAAAGTAACCTTTATCCATGTCCACGATTTTTCCATCCACTTCCATTACCTGCCAGCCCACGCCGTGCCTGCCCAGGTACATCAATCTTTCGGTTCCATATATCTCAATCCTTGTAGAGTTTTGTGGCCAATAAGGCCATTTTGTCCCAAAGCGCACATCGCTTCCTTCTTTGGTCATATACGGCGTGCAGGAACCGCTTTCGCAGGTCATATCAAAATCGCCATAGTCATAAGTGATGTTTAAAAACTCCGGCGTTTCCTTCTGCGATTGAAAGCCAACATTTCCCCCGGTACAGTAAACAGACTTCGGGTGACCGGGATCACCCATTGCCAAACGTGCAAGATCCATTACATGGCTGGCATCGTCTGATAACGCTCCTCCTCCATAATCCCAAAAGTCAAGCCACCCGCCCCTGCCGGTCATGCTATGGCGGTTAGGATTATAAGGCACTTTTCTTGCCGGTCCCAGCCATGCATCCCAGTTCAGGCCTTTGGGAACATCGGTATCTGGTTTTGCTATCCACTTTCCACCGGGCAACATATTGTAGCATTTCACATGCAGTACTTTACCCAGTTTACCGCTTTTAATGTATTCTCTTGCAGAAAATGCATAGGGAGCACTCCTGTTCTGAAAACCTATCTGTAATACTTTCTTATATTTCTTTGTTGCAGCGATCATTTGTTGCCCTTCCCAAATGGAAAGCGTGGGGTTTTTTTCAACATATACATGCTTACCGGCCTGCAATGCCCATATGGCTGCCAGCGCATGCCAGTGCTCGGGCGTGGCAATTATCACAGCATCCACATCCTTATCGTCAAACACCTGTTTCATATTGCCTGTGAACTTCGGCGCATAACCCTGTATTGTATTGTATTTGTCAATGGCCGTTTTGATACCGGAAAGCGTTTCGTTTACATCGCACAAATATTTTACTTCCATGTTCTCATTTTCTTTTACGATCCCCGCCAAAACATCAAGGCCCCGGCCGCCGCAGCCAATGAGCGAAAGCACAAGCTTATTGGCAGCAGCATTTTTTGAAGTGCCCGGAAAAGAGGGCTGCAGGGCCATGCCTGCTGCTCCCAGCGACATATGATGGATGAAACTGCGTCTATGCATACTATGTTTGTTTTTAAAGATTAAAACTTTATACCCGGCTATTTTTTTAAATGCTTATCCAGAAATTCAAAGGTTGCTTTGCCATTGATACTGTGCGGACCGGCAAAGTGTTCTATGGCGATCGATTCCTTAAGCCCCTGCAAATGGTAATAGCGTTGCACTTTCGCAAATTCATAGCTTACCCATTCATCTTTACCTACGCCATCAAAGTACCCCCGCTCTACCATAAAAGGCCGCGGCGCTATCAATGCCGCCATCTCTGCATAGTTGAACGTGTGGCCCAGATCCCACTCCGGCATATCATATTCCCCCGTATACACGTAACCAAATGTGTGTTCTGTTGTAGCCACTTTGCGCACCCATTCATTAAAATCGGCCGAACAAACGGATAAACAATATCCCTTAACAACCGCCGGCACACGCATGGCCGTTTTTCCTCCGTATGAGATCCCGTAAAAAGCTATTTTTTCCGCATCCGTAAAAGAAAGCCCCTGTAACCATTCAACGATCCGCTGGTGCTGGCTTATGATGACAGAGAAAAGGGTGAGTCCTATCGGATTGGCCTTACGCTGGATCACTCTGAATTTATCCTGCCCCCGGTATGGATTATGAGGTGCAAAAGTTATATAGCCTCTTTCCGCCAAACGGGCAGCAAACCCTTTATAAACCTGGTAATTCCTTTGGGTAGAATCTGTTTCTACCACATCAAAAGGCAATCCTTCCAGCCCGTGCTGACATACAACAACCGGCCTTTTTTCGCCCTGCCTGATATCTTTCGGAACAGTTAGTATCCCCCAGGCAAATACTTCCGGGCCAAAAACATCAAGGGTGATCTCATAACTTATCCATTTTTCCGTTTCCTGATGCACACGTGCTTTGGTATTGAAGCTACCCGATGGCGCGGGCATTTTTCCAAGTACATTCCAAAAGCGTTCTCTTTGCTGCTCTTTAACAGCAGCCTGCTCTCCGGGGGAGCCTTTTAATGTTTGCCAAAAATCCCTGTCACGTGCTCTCTCACACACAGAAAGCTCCTGCTGTATGCATTGCGTCATCTCCCGCACCTGCCTTTCCTGCCTTTGCGGAACCCTGATCCAATCTGCAGATGTCTGAATTACCGGTGAATGAGATATTCTGCCCGGCACAGGAATCACATTCATTGCTTTAGCGAATGCAACAAATGCCTGCTCAGAAAAAAATGGTTGGTCTGCCGTTATAAAATTCAAATTATTTTGAGAAGGAATGATGGCAACAGCGCGGCGGTATTCTGCTTTTGCCGTTGAGAGAGAAGGCGATACTATTTTGCCCGGTGCAGCCCCGGCATTTTGATGGTTTACAAACGGGACTGTTGTATGCTCAATAATCAGTTTGCGCGGCCAGCTCATTACAGCCAGCTCCGCATCGCCAAATGTATTAAGCAGTCCAAACACATTGCGGTAAATAGGCTCCTTCCATAGTTGCTCCCTTGCATTAAAATAACCGCTTACGAGCGATGCTGTGATGCGCGTGTCCAGCGCCGCCGCATACAGGGCAAGCATTCCTCCTTCTCCGTAGCCCGCCACAGCAAGCGTATTATTACCGTCTTCTTCATTTCTCTTCTCCAGCCAGTCAATACCCGCGAAGATCTTTTGCAATTCATAACCGATAACATGCCGCCCGATTTCATAAGCCTGGCGGTAGATCCACTCCCGGTGTGGCTGTTGGGTATGCAAACCCAGGGAAGGATTGCCCGAATAAGTATAGTTCCTGTTTATGAGCGCCGGTATCAGTATTTCCACTCCGCTTTTTGCCAGTGCCAGCACCGCGGCGCTTCCTGCGCCTGTTCCTTTGATCATCGCTGCAAGGGCTTCAGGCTCTGTACCGGCATCAGGAATGATGACAGCTCTTGCTTTCACCTTTGTTGCAGGAACGATCAATATGCCTTCTGCCGATAAATTGTTCATTACGGTCCACCGCACCGCGGACACGGTATATTCTTTTTCAACAACGGTACAGGGGGTCAGGTCATTGCGTGTAGCAATCTGCAGCACCGGCTGTATCCTCTCATCTGCTATACCCAGTATTTTTTTCAACTCAGCTCTTTGTACAGATACAGACCGGTTGAACGCGGCAGCAGAACTAAAGCTGCGTTGCCAGTGTGATGCCCGTTGCGATGTTCTTCGCTCTGTTTCCCGGATCAGAAAATCATTGATGCCGTTAACCATTTTTGCAGACAGATCTTCACTCCCTGTTAAAAGTGTGCCGGCAAAAGGAAGGGCCTGCTGTGCCACGCCATGGAACGCAACAGCGAGTGTGGCGGTAAAACATGCCAGATATCGTAAAAAGCTTTTCATTACAAAATTTTGTCGCCGCAAAGAGCATTGATCGCTTTCCCTGATTCGGTCATCATTTTCTCCCGGCGAAATATAGCTATTTATTTTCCCCGGTATCATTCAGCAAATAATGAATACTATTGGTCAGTATCCGCTGAAAATCCGGGATATCCCAGTCTTCCCAATGCCCCAAAGAGGTATACACCACTCTATTATTGAACTTTGTATAATTGGTCCAGAGCACAGGCTCAGGCGGCTCATTGGGTATGGTTCCGGTTAGCAGCACCCGGGCTGCGGCAGAGCGCAACGGCCGGTTCTGATACAGCCAGCTCTTACTGCCAAACCCGTTAGGGTCAATACCTTTAAGCAGCGGATGATTTTCCATGCCCGGTACTACAGCGATCTTTGTTTTTTCTTCAAGATGTCCGTAATGCCCTTTGTAATTACCGCCAAGTATTTCTTCATCAAATTCAGGCCACTGAGCCAGGAACCCGGATACAGATTCTGAAGAGCGGGTTATACCACCTCCTTCCCTGGGTACGTTGCCTTTGGCGTCAAAAGAATGGCTTGCCGTGCGGATGCCCAGCACCGGTTTGCCGCCCTTTATATAATTCCTTATCATATCCATCTTCTGCGGTTCAAGCGCAACGCGTCGTACAAAGAACACGGCAAGGCTTGCATCCTGGAGTATCTGGAGATTTTCAAGGTTATGCCTGCCCGGGCCGTCCATTGCAGGCTTGCCAATAGCAAACTCACAATTTACTCCTTCGTGCAACATAAGCTCATGCGCAAACCGGGGAAGCGCCTGATTGGCATGGTATTCTCCTTCTGCCGTAATAAAGGCTACCACGGGCCGCTTATCGTCTTTAAAACGAAATTGCTTTTTGCCGGTAAAATCAGTAGACAATATGGTTGGACAAACATATTGTTCTATATAGTCTACCACCAGGTGTACACCGGTAAAGTGATTTACATAAGGAGCTCTGCGGGAGTTGTACATGGCATCGGTCATATCGCGCATCAGCACCACATTTTTGCCTAATCTTACCATGCTGCGCAATCCAAATGTGCGCCCGATCACGCACATATTGGTGTGTACGCCCGATAAGATCACATTTTTAATCCCTTTTTTTTCAAAAAGAGAAGCTATTTCCGATCCCGAGTCGCTGATGGCATCCCCTTCTTTTATTGTAATGGCGTCAATTTGTTTTGTCCATGCTCTTCCCTGGGTACACTGTATCATATCATCACAACCTTCATCCGACTGGTCAATAGGCCAGGCAGCGCCTTTTTCACCAGGCACATTTGAGTTGTCGATCAGTTTGTCGTACTTTTTATTGTAATATTTTAATACCGTTTTCCTTGCGGGATGATCTTTATAATAGTCAATGCAATCGCTTGGCGCATGCACGATCAGCACGCCTTTGCTTCGGGCTATGTTCAGTACTTCGTTCAGTCTTGGGGCCATTTCTGCTACTCTTGCCGTAGCGCCTTTACACCAATGTTTATCCCACATATCACAAATGATTATTGCCGTTTGCTTCGGATCCCATTGCTGAATTTCATTAACAACAGCAGCGCCATTTACAGCGCTGGCTCCTTCTACTCTTTTTTGCATAGACAGTGTGATCATCTTATCTGCCTTATTGCCTGAAACCTGCGCATTCAGCTCACAGGGATTGGTTAAATCAACAAAAAGGATCATTGCAAGGATCCATGGTTTTGGGTGGCTGAAGTGTCGTTTGAAACGCATGATAAAATTTAATTTTTCAGATTATTACTGTCAGGATCATGTCCGGCAGTACTGGATAACTCCTGCTTTTTCCGGGTGCATCTTTGAAATGCTGAAAAGGTCCTGTAGCAAAAATTCCCATATTCCGGTAAGCATAACTCCTGTATGTTATCCAAATCAACAGATTTATTACAAAAAATAAACACTTGCCCGATACAATACAATTTTACCAGATGCAATCAGGCGATCGCTTTGTCTTTTGTCGTTCTCATGCAGTGTTTGCTGAACTCGAGCGGGCTTAACTTTGTGATCCTTTTGAACTGGTAATAAAAATTGGAAAGGCTGTCAAAGCCGCAGGTATAGCCAATTTCCTTTACCGGCTTTCCACCATACCTGATCATCTGACAGGCTTTGCTGATCCTGTACTCGGTTAAAAACTCTATATATGTTTTATTCGTCAGTGCCTTAAAATAACGGCAAAAAGACTCCCTGGTGAGGTTGGCGATCCGCGCCACTTTTTCTATTGTAATATGTTCATCAAAATTGGAATACGTATAATTCAGAACATCGTTAAAACGGCTGTCTGCCGCGCAACCGGGATTGCTGCCAAAGCTGCCGCCTCGTATAAGCTCCCTGCAATTGGACTTCGATGTGAGCTGTTTTAATATTTCAAGTAAAATAATAATGGCATCCAACGATGAAGCAGTGAACATTCGTTCCATAAGGGGAATGATTTTTTCTTTCCCCGCAGCTGTTATGCATATGCCGTTCCGCGATTTGGTAAAGAGGTCATATACTTCTTTCAACTCCGGAAGTTTTAAAAAACCTTTGCCCAGGAAATGCTTTCCGAACTGCACTACCAGCGCTTCAGGGACATCTGAATCCCATGTTTCTTCGTCGTGCAAAAAACCATGCGGTGTATTGGATCCTATCAGCACCAGATCGTTGTCGCCAAAACGCTCTACTGAATTGCCGATGATCCTCGTTCCTTTTGACCGCCTCACCAGGGTGAGCTCTGTTTCGGGATGATAATGCATGCCCCTGTAAAGGTTGTTTCCCCGGTCAATCTTTAAATGAAAGCAACTGCTGCTGTTAAAGAAAATCTGTTTAAAGGAAGGCTTCATCTCTTGCAACATGAAATAAAAGATTTGAGCAATTAAAAATAAATAAGGAAAACGATTTCCTAAAATACAAAATTTGAATATACCCCGCCGGATTTTTCTTATCTTTTTTCAGATCTGTAGTTTTTTACAGCATCAGTTGCGGCTTGTATGCTTTATCCTTGTACGCGCATTCAGCTCCCCTGATCTGACCAGGGTGCAAACTTAAAAATCGTTTTTCTATTTGCCAGTGATTGGAAGCCTGTTGTTTCTATAAAGCAACCTATGCCATGAAGGAGCCGTCTGAAAAATACTTTTTTTTCCGCGAAGGCACGAGGGCCCGAAGAAAAATAAACAAGATCAGGTCTTGAGTCTTGGTGGCATATCTTCTACACCATACCTTTTGAGACAAACCCCTCGACATATTATAAGGAGTGCGGCCTTTTGTTGTGCAGCATACACGAATAATGCTTCTTTTAGCTGGCTATCCTTTACCATTCTGTAACACTGCCATCGGCATTGCGCCAAACCGGATTTTTCCAGTCGTGCCCTTTCAATGCCATGCTTTTTACTTTTTCTTCATCCACCTCAATGCCCAGCCCGGGCAGAACAGGTCTTTCAATGTAGCCCTCTTTTATAGAAAACACCTCCGGGTTGGCCAGGTAGTCGAGCAGGTCGGCGCCTTCGTTATAGTGAATGCCAATGCTTGATTCCTGTATAAAGGCATTGATGCAATTGAAGTCTACCTGGAGCGCTGCCGCCAGGGAAATAGGACCCAGGGGGCAATGAGGCGCCAAGGCAACATCGTACGCTTCGGCCATTGCAGCAATTTTTTTTACTTCTGAAATACCCCCGGCATGACTGAGGTCGGGTTGTATAATATCAACAGCTCCCTGTTCAAAAAGCCGTTTGAAATCCCAGCGGCTAAACAACCGTTCACCTGTTGCAATGGGGGCAGCGGTGTAGCCGGCAAGTGCAGAAAATGCTTCAACGTTTTCTGATAAAACAGGTTCTTCAATGAACATGGGTTTAAGATAGTCCAGTTCACGCATAAACCGTTTTGCAAGCCCTTTATGCACACGACCGTGAAAATCTATTCCCAGTCCGTTGTCATATCCTATAGCATTTCTTACAGATTCAATGGCTTTTACGGCTCGGTCAATCTTACCGGGACTATCTATCCATTCCATCTCGGCACAAGCGTTCATTTTAACAGCCTGAAATCCCTGTTCCATGCGGGCTGCAGCTCCTTTTGCAAGTTCTTCGGGCCTGTCGCCACCGATCCATCCGTATATTTTCATCCTGTCTCTCACTGCTCCGCCCAATAGCTCATACACCGGTACGCCAAGTGCTTTACCTTTTATGTCCCAAAGCGCCTGGTCAATGCCCGAAATGGCGCTCATGAGTATGGGTCCGCCCCTGTAAAACCCGCCCCTGTAAAGTGTTTGCCATATATCTTCTATTCTTTGGGCATCCCTGCCAACCAAAAAAGAAGTCATTTCCCTTACAGCAGCGCATACGGTATCTGCCTTCCCTTCTATTACAGGTTCTCCCCATCCCGTAATTCCCGACCGGGTGGTTATTTTTAAAAACAACCAGCGGGGCGGTACCTTAAACATCTCAATTTTTTCAATCGTGGTATTCATCTGACTTCCGGTAATAAGTATTTTTAATTAAACGTATCTCCTTTGCAAGTGACACACATTCTATTTGCAGCAAAATAACAACTTGCCGGGATCAATGCAAATGAACCGGAAATCTATGTGTATTAAATGTTGATTATTACCCTGCAATTCTGTTATGTTGGCATACATGTTAATATCCAGTAGTGAAAGCCTGAAGAAAATGAATTTCTTGCAGTTTTGCATATTGCTGGGTTAAGAGATATCATTGGTTTATTTCAATCTGAAATGCAGCCATATCATTTTATTCTGCATCAATAGTAACAGCTATGAACAGACGTAAATTTATCATTAATGGCTACGGGCTCACATCAGGGATGCTGCTCACCGGAAATCTGCAGGTACTGATGGCGGCAGGTAAAAGCCCTCAAACAACACACCTGAACACTTATTCTCACCGCCTCCCGGCAAATGATGGCCATTATAAGCGTACATGCGGCTACGTGGAAGACACTCCCGTTAGTGCCTATAGCTGGGCGCCCGACAGCGCTTACGAAGACTTCCAGGATATCAAATTCGGCATACGCCTGCACTGGGGTATATATTCTCTATTAAGGCTCCGGGGCGAATCCTGGCCTTATCTCCAGATGCTGCCGGAAGAAAAGCAAACGTATCAGGAGCTATACAAATCGTGGTATCCCGGCGGATTTGATGCGGATGAATGGGTTGATTTTTTTGCCGAAAGCGGCGCAAAAATGTTTGCTTTCACGTCCAAACACCACGACGGATTTTCTATGTTTGATACCGGCGCCAGGGTAAAGAGAAGGGTGAACTGGCTTGCTGCGGGCGGACCGGCAATAGAAGATTGCGATCTTGCCTACAGCATAATGGAAACACCTTTTAAAAGAGATGTTGTAAAAGAGCTCGCTACCGCGGCCCATCGCAAAGGCATGAAGATAGACCTGTATTTTTCGCACCCCGACTGGTACGACAGTGATTTCCGGCCTTATAATTATCACCCGTTGCAGGTACCTGATTCGGCTACCATCGCAGTATCGGGCAAAAACAAAACCCCGGAAATCGAAGATCCCCAAAAATATTTTGCCAAAGCGGGACTGGTCATAAAACCCAATCCCTCAAAGGAAGAAGTGACCCGTATGATGGCCAGGCACCGGATGCAGCTCGAAGAATTGCTTACCAGGTATGGTCACATAGACATGGTTTGTCTTGACCAGTGGCTTGGTCCTCAGGTTTGGCCCGTATTGAGAGATACAATGCTTCATCTCCGGAAAATCTCTCCGCGAACCATGTTCAGGGCAAGGGGAATTGGAAATTACGGCGATTATTATACGCCTGAGGGATTTGTTCCCGGCAGCAAAGAAAATTCTGATACGCCCTGGTTTGTTATTTACCCGTTGGGAAGTTCTTTCTCCTACGAGGCCGATGAACAAAAATACAAGGGGGCGGCATGGATAGTAAAAAACCTTGTGGACGCAGTTGCAAAAGGGGGAAATTTTATGGCTGGTATTGGTCCCGATGGCAACGGACAGTTTCATCCTGCAGCTATAACGCAATTGAAGGAAACGGGTAAATGGCTAAAGCGAAACGGTGAAGGCATTTATGCCACCAGGGCCAGGGGAGCAGATGAATGGAAAGAAGGCGATGATATCCGCTTTACCCGTTCCAAAGACAGCCGTGTTGTATACGCCTTTTCCTATAAATGGCCCGGTGAGCAGTTGGTGCTTACAACAGTGCGTCCACCTAAGGGTGCCGCCATCAGCTTCCTTGGGTTCAGAGAAACATTGAAATGGGAATACGATAGTGCAAAGGGGTTAATTATTTCTATTCCTTCCGAATGGAAAGATAAATTTCGGGGAGCTGCAAGCCTTACTTATGGCTTAAAAATAGAGACAGCCTGAGAAGCAGCTTAAAGTGTGGAAATGGGCGGTCGGTACGCGACGGATGGAGCGTCAGACCGCAGCGGGGTGAATGTGAGGAATGTGGAATTGTTAGGGGTAGTATCCCGGGGGTCATATGCATATAACAATTGCTGGGGGTGTATAATGTTTTGCTCCACTTGTATAAGATATTGATGTGAGGCTGATTTTTTTAAGTATAAAACAAATGGTCATTTATTAAAAAAAATTTTATTTGCGGTAATATGCCCGGAGAAAAAGTGAAGAAAAAAAGAGCTACCATTCGTGATATTGCAAATGCTGTAGGCATTGCGCCGTCTTCTGTTTCCAAGGCGCTGAACGATCTTCCCACAATAAGTGAGAACATGAAAATACTGGTAAGAGCCAAGGCCCGGGAACTCAATTACAAGCACAATTCCAATGCTGCCAATCTCAGGCGGGGCACATCCAGGACCATAGGTGTTATTGTTCCTAAAATAAACGTGGCTTTTTTTGCCGACGTTATAGCCGGTATTGAGCAAACCTGTTTTGAAAATGACCACCGGCTTATTATTTGCCAGTCGGACGAATCTTTCGAAAGGGAGGTGCAGGCTGTGGAGACGCTTATCCAGCAAAATGTGGATTGCGTACTGATCTCGCTCTCACAGGAAACGAAAACTACAGATCATCTCAGGGAGATCATCAATCACAATATTCAACTGGTTCAGTTCGACCGGGTGGACCACGCTTTCGGCAGTCACATGCTCGTGAACGACAACCAGGAAGCATCGTTCAAGGCCGTTCAGCACCTGATCGGCCAGGGTTATAAAAGAATTGCCTTCTTAGGGGGGCCGGATTATCTCCCTCTTTATAAAGAAAGAAAACAAGGCTACCTCGATGCCATCAGAACATCGGGACTGACAATCCCATATAATTTCATTGTTGATAATATTTTAAAAAAGGAACCTGCCGAAGCCGTTGCCGCTGAATTATTAAGGCTCAAAACCGCCCCTGATGCATTTTTTACCGTTTCCGATTATGCTGCCCTGGGGGTTTTAAAAGCCGCAAGGCTCTGTAATAAAAAAGTACCGGAAGACATCGGCATCATTGGCTTTTCCAATGAGGCTTTTACCGAAGTTACCTCTCCCACGCTTTCTTCGGTTAGCCAGCAAAGTAAAAAACTGGGCAGGGAAACGGCCAATGTATATTTTACTCATGTTTTGAACCAGCCGGCAACCAACAGGGAATCCCCTCTGCAGAAGCTGATTATTGAAAGCTCTGTTATCGTCCGGGAATCATCCTGCAGAAAAAAAAAGAAGGGAACAAAGAAGAACAATCCAATATCATGAGATGCGTTGGCCCTTCAAAAATCCGGCTTAACCATCCTTTGCAGAATTTGATCTACCTTTAATCCCGGCAGTTTTTACCTGCAATCCACTCTGTGTAAGCTGTATTGCACCACCCGCTGCAAAACGCATTCAATGAAAAGTTCAATAATAAAAGAAAACATAAAGAGCCGGAAGCCTGCTGAAAAAAATGGCAAAAATCATCCGCTTCAGCAGCAGTTGGCGCTCTATCAAAAAGAAAAAGATATCCTGCTAACCTTAAGCAACGATATTACAAGGGTCCGGGAAAAGAACGATCTTATAAAAATTTTTTCGTCCGGGCTCAAAAAGTATTTCTATTTTACCCATACCGTTATTTCGCTGATTGATAAACAAAACGGCACTTATTTTCCATTCCTTATTGACAGGGAATCTATGCAGATCAGGCATCGCAGCGAGCTTCCTTCTTTACTTAAAATGCAATTCGTAATCAATGACCCGTTCCTCAGCCGTGTTGCCGAAGCGGAAGTGTCGGCATCCTTTCTTTTAGAAGAGATAATAAACGACCCTGGTATCCCCGCATTTTTAAAGGTCAATTATGAATGCGGAATAAAGAAGGCGATGATCGTGAAATTAAAAAGCAGGATGGAGACCATCGGGCATGTGTTGTTGTATTCGGACAGTACCGATAGTTTTCCGGATGATTTTAAAAATGTTCTGGAGGGGATCGCCCCACATTTATCCAACGCTGTTGCCAATATTATAATCAATGGGGAAATAGCGGAAAAAGACAGGGACAAAACATTTCTTATTGAATTCAGTCATAATATAGCTTCGGTCAGAACAAGGGATGAGTTGAACCGCGTAATTCATCAATCGCTGAAAAAGCTGGGACAGGTAAGGGCATATTTTATACGCACCATAAATGATGATGGCGCTACTCTCAGCCCTTTTATGCACGACCGGGATGTTCACTACATAGATGATCCCCGGTTCAAAAAATTACTGAATACCAGGATCAAAAAAAACGAAGGTCTTACCGGCAGGGTGCTGGGTGGAGCTGTGCCATTGCTGGTAGATTTTGCGGAAGAGGTTAAACAGGGGAATACCGATCATTATACAGAATTCTGGAAAGGCCTGGGAGACCAAAAAGCAGCTTTCAGGAAAATGGTAGGCGTTCCCCTTCGCGCAGGCAATACAGACCTGGGGGTTTTATGGGTAATAACGGACCAGATAAATCTTAACCTGCTCAAAGGAATAAGCGACCAGATCGCCATAGCCATTTCCAATACCAGGTCTAACGATGAAATCATAGCCAGGGAAAATGAAAAATCAATACTGCTTTCTTTAAGTGAAGAAATTGCCGCACTAAGGAGCCGGGAAGACCTGCTCCGCGTGGTGAACACCCGTATCAAGACCCTCTTTTCGGTAGGTGAATTCGGGATCGCACAAATAAATGAAGACGGCGCCACATACGGCGCATTCATAATGGATGTTGGAACCGGCTTAAAAAATACTGCGGGTTTTAAAGCAGTGACTTCAGCAAAGTACAGTATCAGCGACCCTTTATTCAGCAGCATATTGAAATCGGAAGAGCCCGTTATCTTAGATGTATATCGCCTGGCGGAAAAACCGGGGATGCCTGCCTTTGTTGGTTTTTGGAGAGATGCGGGGATACGGCATGTGCTTGGCATGCGGCTGCATGTTGGCGGAAAAAATGTGGGCTGCGCTTACCTGCATATGGATAATACCGATACAGGTAAAATAAAATACAATTTATTAAAAGCCGTGTGTGCACATTTGTCGGTGGCCGTTTCCAATATCCTTGCAAATGAACAGATCATAAAAAAACACCGGGAGCAAACTTTTCTCCTCGATTTCAGCAATGATATAGCACAGGTAAGAGCAAAGCCCGAACTGCAGGCGGCCATTTTTAAAGTGCTGGATAAAACCATGCATGCACAACTGGCAATGATCCGCGTGATAGAAGACGATAATTTTACCCTGAGCCCCTTCATGTACGAAGGCTCATTATTTCAAAAGGCAAAAGCAGGTTTTGATGAACTGGCGATGCAGCAGATAACCATTGAGGAGCCTTACACCGCCCGTGTGCTGGCAAGCAGTGATGGCGTGGTGTTTAACGTGGAGGAAGAATTAAAAAGCGGGAACGTGTATGCAGGGCTATGGAAAAAAGCGGGATTAAAAAAAATGTATGGTTTTCCACTCAGGGTGGGAAATAAAAACCTGGGTACGATCTGGTTGCTGGCAAACCGTTTGAGCAACCTATTGCTGAAAGGCATTTGCGCCCAGATATCCGTTGCTGTTGCCAATATACAGGCCAATGAAAAGCTGCTGGCTTATAAAAAGCAACTGGAAATAGAAAATGATTACCTGAAAGAACAGATCCAGACCATCTATAATTTTTCAGATATTATCGGCGATGGCCCCGAAATGCAAAAAGTGTATCACCTGATGTCTCTTGTGGCAGAATCGAATTCAACAGTGCTGCTGCTGGGAGAAACCGGAACAGGCAAGGAACTGATCGCCCGAGCTATTCATAACGCTTCCCCCCGGAAAGGAAAGCTGATGGTTAAGGTTAACTGTGCGGCATTACCGGCAAACCTGATCGAGAGTGAATTGTTCGGGCATGAGAAAGGATCTTTCACAGGCGCTGTTGAAAGACGGATCGGTAAATTTGAACTGGCCAACAACAGTACATTGTTCTTAGACGAAATTGGCGAGATGCCGCTTGAAACACAGGTTAAATTATTGCGTGTGCTGCAGGAACGCGAGCTGGAGCGCGTTGGCGGAAAAACGACCATAAAAGTTGATGTAAGGATCATTGCCGCAACCAACCGGAACCTGGAACAGGAAGTAAAGTCCGGTCGTTTCAGATCCGACCTTTATTATCGCCTTAATGTATTTCCCATTACCCTGCCGCCATTGAGAGAACGCAGGGAAGATATTGCAGCACTGGCCAACTTTTTCCTTGAGCGGTACAGCAAAAATTCCGGTAAAAAAATTGTATCTATCGCTGCAAAATGCGTTACGGAATTAAAGCACTATGCCTGGCCCGGCAATGTAAGAGAACTGGAACATTTAATTGAAAGAAGCATTCTTTTAACGCAGGGAAATGTTTTAACAGAGATACAGTTGCCGAAAGGAGTGAATGAAGAAGGAAGCGGGGAACGAGAGGCTCCGAATAAAACCCTTCAACAGCTTGAACGTACATATATTATTGAAGTACTGAAAAGCTGCAGCGGAAAGATAGCCGGCAACGGTGGCGCCGCTGCAGCGCTTGAAATGCCTTCTACCACACTGCATTCAAAGATGAAAAAGCTTGGCATTTCAAAAGGAGATTATTTCCAAAGGGAACATTAGCCTACTGCTTTTTCTGATCACTGTATCCCTCCTGCCGGATGCTGCCGGCACAGTAACTCATGCTTATACCTTGTTTGCATTTACCATTATGCTTTTGATTGGCGGATACCCGCTAACGTTATTACAGTTCCGCGATATATAGCCACGCTGTTCGCCAAATGGCGAAATAAAGCGGGTTGAAATACCACACACTTCACATAAGTATCTCAAAATTAATTGATTGCCTTATTGGCACACCAGTTGTTTTTATCATCGCCAATCAATAAAACATTTAACTATGGTACAGCCTAACAAAATTACAAAAGCAGAAAATGATCCACGCATTTTCAGGCAGGTGCGGGAGTTCCTGCAGGCGCTTAATTCAGGAACGGGTAAGCCCATTGAACAGCTTAGTCCCGGAGATGCACGAAAAGTATTGATTGATGCGCAAAATTCAGTTGCGGTCAACTACGCGGGCATTGAAGAATCCGAAAGATCCATACTCCAGGATGGTGAAGAAGTGAAAGTGCATATTGTAAAACCCATTGGCGTCAAACCGGGCGCACCGGTCTTCATCTATATCCACGGCGGAGGATGGGTATTGGGAGATTATCAAACCCACAGGAGACTGGTGAGGGATTTAGTAGTGGAAAGTGGCGCTGTAGCGGTGTTCCCGGATTATACTCCGTCGCCTGAAGCTTACTATCCTGTTGCTGTTTATCAAATCTATGCCACGCTTAAATGGTTAGCCGAACACGGCAGCGAAATTGGTGTTGATGGCAATAACCTCGCAGTTGTGGGGAACAGTGTCGGTGGCAATATGACGGCATCTGTGGCGCTGATGGCCAAAGAAAAAAAAGGCCCGGCTATAAAGCTGCAGGTATTGCTGTGGCCGGTAACCGATGCCGGTTTTGAAACCGGCTCATATAAAGAACTGGGTGAAGGAAGATTTCTTACAAGGAACATGATGATATGGTTCTGGGACAATTATTTGCCCGATAAAGAAGCGCGGAAAGAAATATACGCATCCCCGTTGAAAGCCACTTCAGATCAGCTAAAAGGGCTTCCTCCCGCCCTGATACAAACAGCCGAGAATGATGTGCTGAGGGATGAGGGTGAAGCCTACGCCCGGAAATTAGATGAAGCCGGGGTTAAAGTAACCTTAACCAGGTATGGAGGATTGATCCACGATTATGGCTTATTGAATCCATTGGCTGAAGTACCGGCAGTTAAAACAGCGCTGCTTCAGGCAGCATCTGTGATCAGGAATGCATTGCAACATCAATGATCCTGCCTGCAAAGTCAATTCTCGTGATAATGCGCTTTATCAATTACACAAATGCTAAACATAACAATCTAAAAAACAAAAATCATGAAAATCGTAGTAATCGGCGGAACCGGCCTTATTGGTTCAAACCTTGTAAACAAGCTTCTGCGGCATGACCATACCGTGGTAGCCGCATCTCCCGCATCAGGCGTTAACAGCTTCACCGGCGAAGGGTTGCGCGACACATTGAAAAACACAGATATTGTTGTTGACGTTTCCAATTCTCCTTCATTTGAAGACAAAGCGGTTTTAGATTTTTTTCAAAGATCTACCATGAACCTGCTTACAGCGGAAGCTTATGCCGGGGTGAAGCATCATGTTGCCATGTCGGTAGTGGGCGCCGAGCGCCTTCCGGAAAGTGGTTACCTGCGTGCAAAAATAGCACAGGAAGAACTGATCAAAGAATCCGGCATGCCTTACAGCATTTTGCGTTCTACACAGTTTTTCGAATTCGCGGGAAGGATAGCGCAGGCAGGCACGACCGGCGAAGAAGTTCACATTTCGCCGGCTGAGTTTCAACCCATAGCATCGGATGAAGTGGTATCTGTACTGGCAGAGATCGTGCCCGGAGCGCCTTTAAATACTACTGTTGAGGTTGCGGGACCGGTGCGCATGCCGATGTATGAATTTATCCGCTATTATCTGAATGCAACAGAAGATCCCCGCCGCCTGGTCAGCGATGAGCATGCACTTTATTTTGGCGCTGAATTGAACGATGGGTCTTTGGTTCCGGGCGAAAACCCCCGTCTTGGAAAAATAAAATATGAAGATTGGTTCAGGGCTCAGTTGGCTACCACGCAATCCTGATAAATTTTCACCATAGCATTTGATCACTGCCTTTCGTAACGAAGATGACGGGTGTCAGCTCGTTGAGGCGGCTGTAAGGGGCGTGCACTTTCCATCCGTTCGTGCACGGGACAACCCAACGTCGGCGCGGTGTCCCCGCGAAAACCGATCAGCTACACAACGAAACGTCCGGCAGCAGGTGCGCCTATTTTCTAATCATAAAATGGTTTAACATGAATACCATCTTTTCATTTAAAAAACAGGATCCCGGAAATGAACGGGCTTTACGCGAAGGAATACAGGAAAGCATATACCCATACTACCACGAAACAAATATAACCGATGGAAGTGAATTCCTTGATGATGCTATACGAATGAGAGACCAGCCATTGGGCGAAGCAAAGGAGAGGGAAAACCAATGACACTTTGCAGGCGCCTGTAAACAAACAACATTATTAAAATCAAAAACAAATTTTATGTTCACTATTACACAAATCTCATCAATTGCGATGATCGCGGCAGCCGGCATAGTTTCCCTGCCACACAACACGATCGCACAAACCCATTCAAAAGAAATAAAAAACATTGTACTGGTTCACGGCGCTTTTGCCGATGGCTCCAGTTATGCAAAAGTCATCCCTTTACTTCAGGCAAAAGGGCTGAATGTAATTGCCGTACAAAACCCGCTCACTTCGTTTGCCGATGATGTAGCTGCCACTAAGCGCGCCATTGCTGAAATGGACGGTCCGGTATTGCTGGTTGGACATTCGTATGGCGGAATGGTGATCTCCGAAGCAGGAAAAGATCCGAAAGTAGCCGGTTTGCTTTATGTTGCCGCGCTGGTACCTGAAGAAGGACAGAACGTTAACGATGTTAATGCCGCAATGCCGCCAACTGCAGTAGAGCCGGAGTTTAAGCTCAGTGCTGATGGCTTTTTATCGCTGTCGCCGAAAGGGATCAACGAGTTCTTTGCACAGGATGTATCACCCCGGGAAAGAAAAGTGATTTTTGCTACTCAGGTTGCATGGGCTGCATCAGCCACACAGGAAAAAGTATACAGCCCTGCCTGGAAAACAAAACCTTCCTGGTATATCGTAGCAGCAAAAGACGGGATGATCAATCCCGACCTGGAGCGGTTTAAAGCAAAACTGATCAAAGCAACAACGCTTGAGCTGGCATCCAGTCATGTACCTATGGTATCACAGCCCGATAAAGTAGCGGCTTTCATTATCAGGGCAGCCGGGAAATTATAAGGCATGCGGTATTCAAAATACTTACGGGCAGACATCATATCTATTTCTTAAACAAATAAAATCTAACAAAATGAATGAATTCTTACTGGCGATCCACAGGGATCTTACCAGCAAAAGACTACGATGAAGCAGTGGAGATCGCGAAAGGGTGCCCGATCATTCAGTATGGCGCTATTGTGGAAGTGCGCATGGCAATTCCTGCCGCATAGGATTTTGGATTGGGGGCTATTGAAGAGGTTGTTTCAAAAGGGCCGGCATAGAGTGCCGCTAAGATTCAAAAATACAAAGTCATGCATCTTCAGGCTTATTTTCTCCGGGTCTTGTGACTTTGCGGCAATGAATGCTTTTTTAAACAGCCTCTTCTTTTTTTCCTGACGAATTGATAAAGAAACCAGGGAACCGGCAATCAAAAAGAAATTACATATTAATAGCAAAAAAATGAAACCCAAAAATACAAACAGAAAACACATTGTGCTGATCGGCGGAGGATTTGCTGGTCTTAGTTTTGCAAGGCATTTGCTTAATAATAAATGCTATGACGTGACACTGGTTGACAGGAACAACTACAACTACTTTACTCCTTTGCTGTACCAGGTAGCTACCGGCTTCCTTGAGCCTTCCGCGATCAGTTATCCGTTCAGGAAGATCTTTAAAGGCAGCAACATTGCTTTCAGGATGGCAGCGGTTCTAAAAATAGATACAGGGAAAAATGTATTGTATTTAAGTGATGAAGGGGAATTGAGCTATGATCTGCTGGTATTTGCAGCCGGTTCCAAAACGAACTTCTTTGGTAATGATGTAATTGAGCAAAATGCATTCTATATTAAAACGATAGATGATGCGCTGAGTATGCGCAATGGATTGATCCGGACCATGGAAAAAGCTTCCGTTGAAAAAGACCCGTTAACCAGGAAAAAATTGCTGACCATGGTGATTGCCGGCGGCGGGCCTACGGGCGTGGAGCTGGCAGGCATGCTTGCCGAATTCAAACAATGCTTACTGGGCATGGACTATCCTGAACTGAAAAACGATGTTCTGCAGGTTTATCTGATCGAAGGATCACCCCACCTGCTGGCGCCCATGAGCGACGCTTCTCACAAGGAAGCCTGCGAAGTGTTGAAGCGATCGGGTATAAAGATCAAGCTGAACACGCAGGTAGATCATTATGATCATGACCAGGTGCATTTATCTACCGGTAAAGTCATTGAGGCAAAAACATTGATCTGGGCGGTAGGCGTAACCGCAAATACTTTTGAAGGAATTGATGAAAGCAGCCTTGATAAAAGCGGGAGAATGATCACCAATTTTTACAACCAGGTAAAAGGATACGGAAATATATATGCTATTGGCGACATCAGCATTCAATACAATTACAGGCATTATCCCCGGGGACATCCACAGCTTGCGCAGCCGGCGATCCAGCAAGGCAAAAGACTGGCTAAAAATTTACTGCTGTTGGCACGGGGTAAAGACATGAAGCCATTCAAATATTTTGACAGGGGCGATATGGCCATCATCGGGCGGAAATGGGCCGTAGCAGACCTTTTCAATCACCATCTGCACCTGGGTGGCATTTTAGGCCTGCTGGGCTGGCTTTTTATACACCTGATCTCTCTTGTTAATTACAACAATAAGATCAAGACCTTTTACAATTGGCTGATCGCCTATTTAACGCATGACCAGGCATTGCGAATGATCTTTAGCTCCGGGAACAGGGAAGCGGGTTACGGGAAAAAGCAAAGCGAACCACACCAGGTAAGGGTGCAGGATATGGTTTAATGTGAAATGTACCCTTGTTGATCCAAATACATTAAAAAATTCAGATATTTGGTATTGATGACACGAACCTGGAAAAATTCCGTTCCGGGGACCTTCACAAACTCAGCTGCATTGTTAAGGAGTGATGGTTCCCGGCCCGGATATCAATACATCATTATATTAATAACACAACCCACCCATGTCTGTAGTATTCAATTCAAAGCTTTGCATCAATTTCCTTTCTTTAAGCCTTGTAATGATAGCCGCACTCAATTTAAGCGCAATAACATTACATTACAATGGATTTTTACAGGAAAGTGTTGGGCTTAGCCTGTACAACCTTTTTTATGTGGACAGGGAATCGAATCTTCCCAATTTTTTTAATGCCGTATTGCTGTTATTGGTTGCGGCATTGCTGTTTATTACCTTTCTCCTGTATAAGCATTACAGAGATTCCGCCATAAAGTACCACTGGTTGCTGCTTTCGCTTATATTTTTCTTTTTATCAGTTGATGAAAGCGTCTCCATACATGAGTCCCTTACGAATATTTTGCCCCGGTTCGGAATTGGCGGAAACGGGTATCTAAAATTTGCCTGGGTGATACCCTATTCTATTGCAACATTATTGATATGCCTGTTTTTTATCCGTCTTTTAAAGTCATTGCAGAAACCGGTACAGTTGGGATTTATTTTGTCGGGTATTGTTTATGTAACAGGCGCTATAGGATTTGAAATGGTGGGCGCCGAAATTGCAGAAAGCAAAGGCGTAACAAACATAAGTTATGCCCTTGCAGCAAGCTGCGAGGAATTACTTGAAATGACCGGATTGATCATCTTTCTTCATTTCATCCTGAAGCATATCCGATCGGAATTTGAAATGGTGTCTATTACAATAAAATAGAGTATCAAAAGAAAAACAGGTTATTCCACTGTCACAACGCCTTCCAGATCGTAATCGTACGCTTTGGTGATCTTTACATTTGCAAATTCGCCGATAGCAAGCTTATGACCGGCGGCAATGATCACTTCATTGTCTACCTCAACCGAATCAAACTCGGTGCGGCCCAAATACCGCCCGGCTTCTTTTTTATCAACCAGCACTTTAAAAACCTTTCCCACTTTTTCCTGGTTTTTTTCATAACTGATCTCCTGCTGCACTTCCATTATTTCCTGTGCCCGGCGTTCCTTTTCCTCAGGAGGGATATTGTCTTCTAACGCATAAGCAGAAGTACCTTCTTCATGCGAATAGGTAAAGATACCTACCCTGTCGAACCGGTGTGCCTGCAAAAATGCTTTCATGTCTCCTACATCGGCTTCCGTTTCTCCGGGGAAGCCGGCGATAAGGGTGGTACGCAAACAAATACCGGGGATACGGTTCCTGATCTCTCCTATCAAATCATCCATTTCAGCTCTTGTGATCTGCCTGCGCATCGCTTTGAGCATATTATCACTGCTGTGCTGCAGCGGCATATCTAAGTAATTACAGATATTGGAGTGTTCTTTCATGACATCAATGATCTCGGTGGGAAATTTAGAAGGGTAAGCATAATGCAGACGTATCCATTCCAACCCCTTTACACCTGCAAGTGCATGCAGTAACCGGGGAAGCTCGCGCTTTTTGTAAATATCCAATCCGTAATAAGTAAGCTCCTGCGCAATGAGCATGATCTCTTTTACTCCCCTGCGCACCAGTCCCTCCGCTTCAGCCACCAGTTGCTCTACAGGCTTGCTTATATGCTGCCCCCTCATTAAAGGAATAGCGCAAAAAGAGCAGGTGCGGTTGCAGCCTTCCGATATTTTCATATAAGCATAGTGAGCGGGAGTGCTCAATAATCTTTCGCCCACCAGCTCGGATCTGTAATCTGCTTCAAATCTTTTTAAGATGAGAGGAAGCTCCATGGTGCCGAACCATGCATCTACCTCGGGGATCTCCGTTTCAAGATTTTGCCGGTAGCGCTCGGTAAGGCAGCCGGTAACATATACTTTATCCAGCCGGCCTTCTTTTTTGAGCTCTACCTGGCCGAGGATCGTATTGATCGATTCCTCCTTGGCCTTATCTATAAAACCACAGGTATTGATCACCACGATATTGTGGTCGCTTTTTTTACTTTCATGCACTACACTGATATCATTGGCCTGCAACTGCCCGCTTAATACCTCGCTGTCTACCACGTTTTTACTACAGCCAAGGGTAATGATGTTCACTTTATCTTTGCGGAGTGTTCTTGTCTTCATACGAGCGGCGAAATTACGCAATATTGGCTGTACTGCAAGATTACCTGCATTCTCAGGGTTGAACAATATCTGAAGCAATCCACGTACAATGACCGGCGTAAAGCAATAATTGTAAGATAAACCGCTAAAAAAATTGTATTTTAGATTCAACCAGATTCCTGAATCGTTCAAAATAACGCTATGCCTGTTTTTATGGATCGGCACGATGTTCCTGAAACCATAACAGCAGCGGATATTGCACAGTTGCACCAGGAAGACCTGAAGATACAAAGCCGTTTTGGTTGCAGGGCCCTGACTTATTGGTTTGATGAGAACAGGAAAACTGCATTCTGCCTGATTGAAGCCGCTGATAAGAACAGCATTCATAAAATGCACAATAAGGCCCACGGGCAGGTGCCCAACAGCATCATAGAAGTAGACGCCGGCATTGTTGAATCATTGTAGTTAAACAAAACGAAACCGATTTTTTGGTCTCCTTTCAATCTGTATCAAATGCGGTACATGCCGCATTGCAGATCCGGTCTCTTTTTGCAAAAGCAAATAAGCTCAGCAAATACAAGTCCGGCTTAAAAGCAGGACTGAGTGCAGGCGTGCCCGTAACGGAAAAGAGATTGATTTTTGAGAGCGCTATACAATCGACCGCCTTGGAGGCACTACGGGCGTCACAGCAATCGTTGATGCCGTTCTAAAAGTGCCGGACGAACATAACATTGATGCCGCTTCCAAAAGTGAAGTGCTCTCCGTTCTGTGGTCATTAAAGAATATGATAATTGGTCAGTGAGCTGTTATGCGGGATCGCAATTACAATTGAGAAGGGGTTCTGGCTTTTGCGCGCTTTCCGGCAGAAACTCCATAGATCTTTTGCATGTTCCTGTATTTTTTTCTTAGAGCAGAAAGTTGAGATTTATATTTGGGATTATCAACCAGGTTTACCGTTTCATGGGGGTCGTGTTTCACATCATACAACTCCTCATAGTTGTGCTCGATATAATTCATATACTTAAACTCTTTTGTTACCACACCTTCCACTTTTGGAATACGCGGGCCACCCAGGAAATAATGCTGGTAAAAGAATTCATTTCTTTCAGGTAATTTGTTCTGCACCAGGTCTATGAGGTTTATCCCCTGCATTTGTTTGGGCGCCTGCACACCGGCCATCGCAAGAATGGTAGGAGCAATGTCTATATTCAGGGCGATCTGGGATGCCTTGTATTGCCTGATCTTATCCGGCGTATTGGGATCATAAATAAGCAGCGGCACTCTTATGGATTCTTCATATCCATACCATTTTCCCTCCATTCCGTGTTCTCCCAAAAACATTCCGTTGTCTCCCATAAAAATGATAATGGTATTTTTATCAAGTCCCAATTCCCTTAGCTTATGCATTGTGTTACCTACCGCATCGTCTACGCCGGTTATCAGCCGGTAGTAGTTTTTTACATTTTCCTGGAATAATGCCGGCGTTCCAAAAAGTCCCCGCCACCTTGCCCTGGCAAAATTGGTATCTGTTCTGAAGAAATCCGGCAGTTGTTGCCAGTATTTAGGATCGGCAGTTACGGGTTCGGGTATGGTTATATCTTTATAATAATCCTTATATGCCTGCTGGATGATATACTCCGGAGGATGACCGTCCTGCTCATGCGGTGCTTTAAAGCTCACGGAGAGGCAAAAAGGCTTATCGTTATTGCCATACTCATCGAGAAACCTTTGAATGGCATTGTTCAGTGTATCTGTATCGTGAATGAGATTCCCGTCATCGCCTGTAATAATATAATCGGGTTGTCCTTTTCCGCCCTCTTCCGTATCTACCCAGAAATCATAAATGGAATGCGGCGGATTTTTCCCTACCCCAAATTTTCCTATGGAGCCGATCCGGTATCCTGCGTTTTTCAATAAAACCGGGTAAGTTTGAGACAGGGCCTCCGGTGTAAGATCTGTTGAAAAATCATGTATATTATGATACGCTTCATATTGTCCGGTGAGCAGGCTTGCCCGGCTCACACAGCAAATGGATGTTGTTACATAAGCATTTTGAAACAGTATACCGGCTCTTGCCAGCCTGTCTAAATGAGGCGTCTGGATGATCGTGTTCCCCGCAGCGCCCAATGCATCCCAGCGCTGATCATCGGTAAGAAAGAAAATAATATTGGGTTTACTGAATTCGCTTCCTGAAGCGATTTGTTGTGCAACCCCTCTTTGCAGGAATGCGATAAGCATTAAGGCTGCCAGGGCTTTATATCCACTTCCCACAATTATTTTTTTCATTTTCATCTTACATTGATTATTACAACCGGCTATCCCACGTTGTGGTTCCCGCTTTAGCCACCACAGTTTTTATGTGCAGATCAATGAACAATAACATTTTTGTTATATAAGGATCTCATGGCTTGCAATTCACGATGATGCCGTTTAGAATTAACTAAGTTAACTGATTCATCCGGATCGCCAATAATATCAAATAATTGCTCATACCCATTTTCGGTATATACAATATACTTATAACGTTTGGACACAATAGCTTTGGTTTTAAATAAATGGGGTGCACCTAAAAATGAGTGCTCATATATAAAAAAATCCCTGGGCTTAATATGACCACTGATGGCCTCTATCAGATTCTGCCCTTCCATTTCTTTTGGTATATTTAAACCCGAAAGGCTCAATATTGTAGGCGCTATATCAATATTTAAAGCAAATTCAGAAAATCTGGTTCCGGCTAACTCAGCATTTCGGGGATCGTACAGAATAAAAGGAATATGCATACTAACATTAAAAGGGTACCATTTCCCCATTAAGCCATGTTCTCCTAATGAGAAGCCATGATCTGTGGTATATATTATAATGGTATTCTTATCAAGGCCAGACTCAATAAGCTTACTTCTAACTTTTCCAACCGCATCGTCAAGTCCCGTAATCAGGCGGTAATAATCTTTAGAATTTTTTTGGAACAGTTCTTTGGTTGAAAAAAATCCTTCCCATCTTTTTCTGGCAATATTTTGCTCATCTTTAAAAAAATCCGGCAATTCATCCCAATATTTTGGATCAGCCGTTTCGGGCTCTCTAACCTTAATGTTGTTGTATAGCCCTTTAAAACGATCCTGCACTACATAATGTGCGGGAACTGAATTGGTAGGATCTATTTCATGAGCTGCTTTAAAGTTTACACACATAAAAAATGGAGCACCGTTCCCGGAATTATCTATAAAGTCATTTGCCGTTTCAACTGTTATATCAATATTGTGCTTGCCATCTTTCATCCATGGAATATCCGGCCTCCAAAAATCGAAATCATTTTTAGGGGGATTTTTTCCAATTCCAAAAAACCCAATCCACGCAAGGGTGTATCCCGCTTTCTTTAATTGCATCGGAAAAGTATTGGCAAATGCGTTTTTTGTAAAATCAGTTGAAAAATCACTAATCCCGTGTGTATCTGCACTTTGACCACATAATATACTTGCCCTGCTGGCAGCACAAATAGCAGTGGTTACAAAAAAATTATTAAACACAGTGCCCTCTGATGCAAGTTTCCTGAGATTAGGTGTTTTAACAAATGAATTGCCAAAACCTTCCAAAGCTTCTGCACGATGACTTTCACCTATAATAAGAATGATATTCGGCTGAAGTGTAGAATCAAAGCCATGATGTTTCGCGTCTTTATAATTATAGTCAACCGGGTTGGATTTGCTATACATGCCAGGTATTAAAAGGCACCATAATAATATAATCAACCTCATAAACTTATATTTAATCCAAAGATTTGACATCAAATAGCCAGTGTTAACCCCACAAAGTAATCCCTAGTACCCGGGGTTTTGTTCCAGCTTATTTATAAATACCTCTTCCCCTGGTATGGGTTGCAAAATTTTGTACGCGTCTATTTCTTTCCCTTGTGCATTCATCACGTCTAAAGCAGTTCCTCTTCTTACCAGATCGTACCATCTCTGATTTTCAAAACAAAATTCTACCTGCCTTTCTTTTTCAATCAATGAATCCAGTTCAGCCTGAGACAATTGAGAGATATCATTTGTTAATCCAGCTCTTTTTCTTACAGAGAAAATATACTGAGCTGCTTCAGAGGTGCTTCCTAAATTATTAAGGCATTCACCATACATTAGCAGTATATCTGCATATCTTAAAACAGGAAAATTATCACCGCAATAATTTAATGGAGATATTTGAGGAGGTTTATACTTCGCACAGTAAGGAAATGACTTTTCAATTCCATCCCACCCTGCTCCTGTCCAATACTGAATTGCAACATTTTTTCGACTATCATCAGCTTCGAAAGCATTTATTAATTCTATACTTGGTTCCATTGAGCCGGCAATCCGGAGTGATATATTGGGGCGATTGGTAACCTCGCCTTTGGATGTATTGGGGACATTAAAAAAAATAAAATCATTGGCCAGCTCTGAACTGCTTTCAGAATATTGAACTGAAAAAATAGTTTCAGTATAATCCTTTGCATTAGGATCAAAAAGGTCTGCATAATTTAGCAAAAGTGAAAATTTTTTCAGATCAATCACCTTCTTAAGTACCTGAGACGCTGCTGAATAATCCTTTCTTGTCAGGTATACTTTTCCTAAAATACCAAGGGCCGCACTTTGATTCGCCCTCCCTTTTTCTTCTACAGTGGCGGCTTTAGATAAATAATCCTGGGCATTATTAAGATCTGAAATTATTAACTGATATACTTCATCCTCTGAAGATCGTTTAATTTCTACTGCTTCCTTACCTGTAACAGGCGTTATTACCAAAGGAACGCCGCCGTATTGCCTTACCAAATTAAAGTAGTAAAGTGCTCTTAAAAAATAGGCCTCACCTTTGGATCGGTTTTTAATATTTTCATCTCTCCATGTATACGTTGAGCTTTCTAATACCGATATCGCCTTATTACAGCGATAGACCCCCTGATAAGAAATATCCCAATAATTCTGAACCGTAATACTCGCTGCCCCTGTCAACAGGTTGTCCATATACGCTGTTTCAAAGTTGCCGGCTATTGCGCTGAATTGCTGATCTAAATTATCTGACTTAAGCTCAGACATTACCCAGTGGTCCCATCTTTCAGCATTTCTCAATGGAACATAGCAGCCACTAACCAAAGAAACAAACTCGTTATCAGAGGTATAAAAGTTTCCTTCATTTAAGCTGGTCTCCGGATATACTTTTAAAAAATCCTTCGAACAACCAACAAGCAAAAACAACAGGGCTATCTCAAACAGAAATAATTTTGATTTCATTTTCACAGATTTTAAAAGGTAATATTTATGCCGGCAGTCACAGTTCGCGCTACAGGATAGCTGTTCATATCATATCCGGGCGCTAAGGTGTTATTAACATTGATGCCTTGCCCTTCTGGATTTTGTCCGGTGTATTTAGTGAAAGTGGCCAAGTTTTGCACACTTACATATACTCTAAAATTTTTAAATAAAACGTTACGCCTTTCAAAACGGGTCTGGAATGTATAACCGATATTTAAGTTTGTTATTCTTAAATAAGAGGCACTTTCAAGCCACAACTTATCATTAACCCTGTGTACCGCATTTGGCCCAAATGCATGAATTCCATCTCCGGGGTCCTTATCACTTCTGTATCTGTTAAGCCATTCTTTACCCAGGTTGAAAAATCCCTGTAAATTATCAATGGTTTGGCGCAACCCGTTCATTACATATCCGCCCTGCCTTCCATTTAAACTGGCAGATATATCAATATTCTTATAAGAAAGCCTGCTTGAAAATCCAAAAGTGAAATCAGGATTGGGGCTGCCAAGGTTAGTATAATCTAATATCTCTGTAATTACCCCATCTCCATTTAAGTCTTTATACTTAGGATAGCCTGCTGTATTTCCTGGGTATTTTGGAACCGCGGGGTTGTCAATATCAGCCTGAGAATACACTCCTTCTAAAATAAAACCGTAAAACTCTCCTATAGGCTTTCCAACAATAGATACATTGGTAGCACGACCATCCATACTGCCGGCTAATATATTATCACCGTTTTCGTTTGTGGATAATACTTTATTCTTGTTAAATGCTATATTAAAATTCCAGGTCCAGTTCCAGTTGTTGCTGCGAATAGGTGTTACATCAAGCTCCAGTTCAAGCCCTTTGTTAAGTACACTGCCCATATTAACCAGTTGACTGTTGAAGCCTGTTATGGCAGGTATAACATTGTTCAATAGCATGTTTACACTTTTCCTGCGATACAGATCTCCCGTAATTCCGATTCTTCCGTCTAATATTACTAAATCCATACCCAGATCAATTTGTTCCGACTCCTCCCAACCTAAATCAGGATTAAACAAGCTCACCGAAGCAGCAGAAACGATGTTGTCATTAAGGACGTACCTGCCTAAACTTACATTTGATAAGTGTGAATAATTTCCAATATTGTTATTCCCGCTTTTGCCAAAACTCGCACGTACTTTTAATTGATCAATCCACTGAATATCTTTTATGAAATCTTCGTCAGATACTCTCCATGCTGCGGCTACGGATGGAAACATCGCATAGCGTTTGTTCTCACCGAAGCGGGAGGAACCATCGCTTCTGATTGTTGCTGTAAGCAAATATCTATCCATAAAAGCATAATTGATCCTTCCCAGGTAAGAAAGCATATTCCACTCATTAATTGTTTGCCCCCAACTGGTTATACCATCAGCAGCATTTAGCGTTTTTATTAAATCATTGGAATATGGACTGGCGTTCAGGTTTATGCTGTTGTATCTTGATTTTTGTGTGATGTATCCTACAAGTCCCTTGAAACTGTGCTTTTCTAATTTTTTTGAATAGGTTGCCGTATTCGTAATAACCCAATCAAAGCTGTTGCCTTCAGACAGATTTAGAGTTCCTTTGTTGTTTGTTGGCGGATTATTGGGACTTCCAATAGTACTTGGCACATACCTGCTGTTTTTAAAAACTGAAAAAGTTGTGTTTATAGAACTGCGGATCTGCAAACCTTTTATTGGCTCTATTTCAACAAATGCAGAACCTAAGTTCCTAATTTCATTATATTTTCTTGGGGCCTCATCCAGCATAAACAAGGGGTTAGGAAAATTCCATGTTGAATTGTAACTGTTTTTAGGAGTAAGGATGTATGGCACCAAATTGCCGTCCTCGTCAAAAGGTTTCATTACCGGGTTTGCCCACAAAGAAATCCCGGTAGGATCAAGATCCCTTCCTGTTCCGGTTGATGCCCGTGTTTGATCAATAAAAGTTGGCATTAAGCTGGCGCCCAATTTTATAAAACTATTGATATTAAGGTTATAATTAAAGTTCGCGGAATATCTCTTTAAATTCGTATTCCTGATAGTTCCTTCCTGGTCAAAATATCCGGCACTCAAATACAACTGAGAATTTTTTGCTCCTCTTTGAATACTGATATTATGGTTCTGCGTAAAAGCATTTCTAAGTAATAAATTATACCAGTTTGTGCCTTCACCAAGTTTATCAAGGTCCTGGTATTCTTCAGGATAATCTGAGAGAACCGCATCGCGTCCTTCTCTTTGCCTTACTACATAGTCTATTCTATCCCTTTGGTATTCGGCAAATTCCTTAGCATTTAGCATTTTAGGTCTCCCCTTCTCAGGAATACTTGAAAAGCCTGTATAACCTGAATAATTAATTAAACTTTGATCTTTACTAGCATTTTTTGTGGTTATCATAATTACCCCGTTAGCACCACGGGAGCCGTAAATTGCTGTAGAAGATGCATCCTTCAAAATAGTGACATCCTGAATATCGTCAGGGTTAATAAATGATAATGGATTGATTTCCTGGTTTAGACCTGATGAATAAGGCATTCCATCAATAACGTATAATGGTTCATTTCCTGCTCCTAGAGATCCACTTCCCCTGATCTTAACAGAAGTGCCGGCACCCGGAGCACCGGAGACCTGCTGAATTTCCACCCCTGCCACTCTTCCTACTAACTTTTGATCTACAGCAGAAACAGGTAAATCTTTTATACTTTTTTGATCTATCGTTTTCAAAGCACCGGTAAGATCTTCCTTCTTCTGCGTACCATACCCCACTACCACCACTTCACCCAACGCCTGGGTAGATGATAACATTACGATCTTTAAATTGGTTTTCCCGGCCACTTTCACCTCCTGTGTTTCAAACCCTACATAAGAAAGTACCAGCACGGCATTGGCTTCAATATCATTCAATGTAAAGTGCCCTCCGGTATTGGTTGTGGTTGCCTTGCCGGTTCCTTTTACCTGTACCGTAACCCCAATCAAAGGCTCTCCTTCCTGGTTGGTTACTGTGCCTTCTACTGAAAAGGCTACACGGGGAATGGTTTTTAGTATGGATTGAGTAGGAAGCCGGGCAACGGCCAGCATATTATTCTTTGTGGTTGAGTCCATCTTCTTCTCCCCTTCGCTGATCAAACCATTCAAATGTTTCGACATCTGCCTTAACGATTCCAACCCTTTCGCATCATCTTTATACAGGATCACGAACCGCCGGTCGTAAAACTGGTATTTCAGACCCGTACCCTTTAGAATACGGGAAATGGCATCCTCAGCCGAGCTATACAGCGCCTGTTCGTACTGCACTTCCACTTTGGATACGAGGGTCATGTCGAACGTGAAATACACATCGTATTTCTGACTGATCTTTTCAATGGCTTCGAGGAGCGTTATTTTTTCTTTGTCAGATGGATTTGCGCGGATCGCCGAAGGATTTAATCCTCCGTACCAGAGAAAAAGGGATAAGAGTCCCGACAGGATATATTTCATTCCCATAGCATGTAGTTTTTTATTTTTATGGATCGTACGATCAGTTTTTCCCGCTCTTCACCACATAATGTTGTGCAGCGGTTTCCTCGAACTGGATATTCAGGGACAGTTCCAGTGCCTGCCTCACCGCCTCCCAGTTGGAATAGGGCACACCGAGATACATCGGGGTATTCAGCAATTTGCGGTCCGTGCATTCAAAGGATTGACCGTATATATCGCGAAGCAAATCCAATACTTCGCCAAATTGCATATTCTTGAAATTGAGCACATTTACCTTCCACGCAGCGGCTGTTATCATGGTCTGTCCTTCCGATTTTTCTATTTTTTTCTGTCGCACGCTGTAGCTCACCTGCTCGCCCGGGTTCATGATGATCTCCTGCGGGTGCTTTTCTTTATTATGACCCTGCTCCGTATCATTTAATTTCAGGTTCACTCTCCCTTCATCTAAGTAAACCTTCGTTTTTGCTTCCCTGCTGTCTACATTAAAAGCAGTGCCGAGCACTTCCACTGCCACGTCGTTCGTATGCACAGTGAAGGGGATGCCGTTCTGCTTCTTCACTTTAAAAAAAGCTTCGCCTTCCAGAGCCGCCTTACGTCCTTCGCTCTTACTCCAGCCTTCCGCCCAGTGCAGTGTAGAATTGGCATTGAGCGTAACAAGGCTCCCGTCGTCCAGCTCAACGTCTAACCGTTCGCCGAACCCCGTTCTGTATACTATTTCTTTCTGCCCAAAAACATCTCCTGCTCCCCACAGGTAATAAAATAAGCCCAGCAGTAATACCAGGGAAGCAGCCAGACTTATATATCCTGTTCTTTTCCGCTTTATGCTTATTTTGGTAACACGAGGCTGCAATGCTTCTGCTGTTTCATAAGCTTTGCTCTCTTTCCAGTAACGGTTCAGTTGCTGTTCAAGTTCAGTTTCCATACCGGGCTCTCCAAGCATCCAGATCAGTTCTTTATATTCTGACCGGCTTAAGTTTCCCTTTCTGTATTTTTCTATTAAATAGTCAAATCGCTGGTTGTTCACTTGCGTATGATTTCAAATTCTATAATGTTACGAACACCTCCCATCTTTTTGAACCGGGGCTTTTCATCATTTCATATCATTACAACTGTAAGCGTTGCGGTTTTGACCAGTCTGAATTCAATTTTTTTTTATTTTTTTTTATTTAATAGTTTCTTCTATCTTGTAAGGACCAAACCTCTCAAACAGCATCGGAAAATCATTTTCATCATTTCACATTGATCAACCGCATATTATGTTTGAAGATGGAAAACGGAATACCATATTACAGGGCGAGAGTATATCGCTTTATTGTTCAATTCGTAAAAAACGGCAGCCTTGCTGAAGATCTGACACAGGACATCATGCTGAAGATGTGGTCCAGGCATGAGAGATTATCTGCGTTGGAAGATATGGACAACTACATCCTGAAGATGGCCAAAAATCATGTTATTGATCACTTTAAAAAGCTGGCCAGGGAAAAGGTCTACCAGGAAGAGATCTGGCGTCAAATGCAAAAAAGCGCCAACGTGGTTGAAAGTAAATTAGCAGAGGTAGATATTTACAATAACTTAGAAGCCGTTTTGAAAACTTTACCGCCCCGCCAGCAGGAAGTATACACGCTCAATAAACGGGAGGGACTCTCACTAAATGAAGTTGCATCCACTTTGGGCATCACTATACGCACTGCCCGCAACCATCTGGATCGTGCGCTCAAAGTGATCCGGAATAATATGAACCCAGATTCGTTCCTGTTCTGGATAGTGCTGGGATTGAGCCATATATGAACAGGAGATGAGAGCGGTGAGCTGATGCCTGATCTCCAAAACACCAGGAATCAAAAGACAAATAACAAATAAAAATCCGAAGACTAAAGCCCGAAATCCGAAGTGGCTGTGACGGTCAGCGATCAGTATATTATTAGGTGTGTGCTGCGCCCTGGAACTTGTAACCTGCAACCTGTAACGTCCCTGATACCTCAACCCACACTCTCAAAGCACCAAGAACCAAATCACAAAAAACAAAAACTCCACAAAGCTCTAAATCCGAAGGTCTGCAGCTATCAGCTATAAGCATACCTTATACCTCACACCTCACACCTTCTACCCCATTCCTAATTCGGGTACTGCACCAGCCTGAAACCGCCGCTGTCGTCTTTATAATCCTGCTTCACACTATTGCGCGTTGAAGTTTTGCAACTGGCTTCCTGCGTAAACCATGACCCGCCGCGTCGCACCCGGCCGGATCCCGATGCCGGACCGGTTGGGTTGTTGCTTTCTCTAAGCTCATAATAATTTTTGTTGTACCAGTCCCGGCACCACTCCCATACATTCCCTGTCATATCATACAGCCCCAGTTCATTCGGCGCCTTTTCACCTACCGGATGCGGATGCCTGCCGCTGTTGCCTGTATACCAGGCTACGTCATCAATATTATCGCTGCCGCTGTAGCGGTAACCCCGGGTTTGGGGACCTCCTTTGGCTGCATATTCCCATTCTGCTTCGGTAGGCAAAGCATACTTCTTACCGGAAAGTTTGTTCAGGGTTTCAATAAAGCGTTGGGCGTCATCCCAGCTTACCCTGTCTGCCGGGCATTGATCGCAGCCCGTAAATTCGCTGGGGTTATTACCCATGATGGCCGTCCACTGCCGCTGGGTTACAGGGTATTTGCTGATGGCAAACCCATCTATCACTACTTCATATTCAGGTCTTTCATCGGCTTCTCCTGAACGGTTGCCCATTGTAAAACGGCCACCCGTAACCCATACCAGGCTACCCGATATACTGTCGAGCACCCCCCGGCTTACCACCGGAAGCTCAGGCTCACCTTTTTTGCCTTTTTTCTTCTTTTTCTTACTCCCGGTATCCTGAGCTGCCAGCACATTCATAAGCGCAAAGCATACCGCTACCAACAAAGTATATTTTAGTATTAGCTTCATACAAAAGGGTTATACGCTTCAAATATAGGGAATTTGAAATTTGTTATTTCAGATTTGAGATGACAGTGGAAGGATTTAAATTCAAATTTTAAGGTTTTTGAGTTAAGATAAACCTCAGCTATATGGGTATCATTCTAACACGGTGTCATGTTCGGGCTGCTGAGCACAGCCGATGGCCCGCAACGGGGCTGTCCGGCAACAAAAAATCCCGCTTCTGTACAGAAGCGGGACCTGTTGATATTCACTAAAAAGCCAAGCTTAATAACCCATTCCACCCATATCAGGAGCACCATGGTTGTGCCCTGCTGCTTCTTCTTTCTTGGGTTTGTCTGCAATCACACATTCTGTAGTGAGCAGCATACCTGCAATTGAAGCCGCGTTTTCCAATGCAATACGGGTAACCTTGGTAGGATCAATAACACCGGCCTTGAAAAGGTTTTCATACACTTCAGACCTTGCATTAAAGCCGTAATCGCCTTTACCTTCTTTTACTTTTTGTACTACTATGCTGCCTTCAATACCGCTGTTGCTAACGATCTGGCGAAGCGGTTCTTCAATTGCTCTTTTTACAATAGCAATCCCTGTCAGTTCATCTTCGTTAAGTCCTTTGAATTTTTCCAAAGATTCAACGGCACGGATATAGGCCACGCCGCCACCGGGAACGATACCTTCCTCAACAGCTGCACGTGTTGCATGTAAAGCATCATCCACACGGTCTTTCTTTTCTTTCATTTCCACTTCAGTAGCAGCACCTACCTGCAATACAGCCACACCACCGCTTAATTTAGCCAGGCGTTCCTGTAATTTTTCTTTAT
>NZ_DAOMOZ010000003.1:0-56046 GCF_035444585.1 Agriterribacter sp. | reverse complement strand
AAAAGTTACATCAAAGTAAAAATTAAATGATATAGGTTTGCAGCCAGGCATTAAAATCTTAAAAACATTGAAGTGAATACCCCGGTGCACGATATTATTTTGGTAAATGAAAGGGATGAGCAGGTAGGTACCATGGAAAAAATGGAGGCACATCGCAAGGCTCTCCTGCACAGGGCCTTCAGTGTGTTTATTTTTAATAATAAAGGAGAAATGCTATTGCAGCAGCGGGCCGGCGGCAAATACCATAGTGCAGGCTTGTGGACCAATGCCTGCTGTAGTCATCCCCGGCCGGGTGAAACCACTATAGCCGGGGCACAAAGACGATTGAAGGAGGAGCTCGGTTTTGTTGTGCCCCTGCAGAAAGCATTTGATTTTATATATAAAGCCGGCTTTGATAATGGTCTTACAGAAAATGAGTTTGACCATGTATTTATTGGTGAATACGAAGGGGAAATTGTACCGGATCCTTCAGAAGTAAGTGCTTTTTGTTATAAGTCAATCGATATGATCAGGGAAGAGCTGAAGACTGATCCCGGGAAATATACGGCCTGGTTTGCCATTGCTTTTCCTCTTATTGAAGCGTACAGAAAAGAGATTTAAATGCGGCAGTATCATCATCCGGCCGTTGAGTGAATTGTGAATAGTGAATTGTGAATGGCTTGTCGGAAGTATACATGCAGGTTTCGAGGAAACGTGAGACGTGAAAGGTGAGAAGAACTTAACTTATCCTTAGTATTACATTGGCTGATGGCTGAAATCTGATAGCTCCGGGCTGATTACCAACAAAGCGTGTTACCTTTACGTGGGCAAAATGTACCGCTCAGGTACCGATCATCTGCAAACGCTAAAATGAATTTTTATGGAATCGTTGTCCTTATCTTTTCACGATCATACGCTCATTATTACTGTCAATCGTCCCGACAAGCTGAATGCCCTCAACAAAACAGTGATAGAAAAACTGGGTGCGGCCGTTAATGATGTGTACAATAATGCTGAAATAAAATCGGCAGTGATAACAGGCAGTGGTACCAAAGCCTTTGTTGCAGGGGCCGATATCAGTGAATTTGCCGCACTCGATGCCAAAGGGGGGAAAGCAATGGCCGAAAAAGGCCAAATGCAGGTGTTCAATAAAATTGAACATTGTCCCAAGCCGGTTATAGCTGCCGTAAACGGCTTTGCTTTAGGCGGAGGCTGCGAGCTGGCTATGGCCTGTCATTTCCGCATTGCCAGCGATAATGCCAAATTTGGTCAGCCCGAAGTGAACCTTGGCCTGATCCCGGGATATGGTGGTACACAACGTTTAACCCAACTGATCGGTAAAGGGCGTGCTATGGAATTGCTGATGACCGGCAATATGATTGACGCGGCTGCTGCGCTGCAATACGGACTGGTGAACTATGTGGTACCCCAGGAAGAGCTGATGAATAAAACCTTATCTGTTGCCGGGCTTATCAATACCAAAGCTCCCCTGGCAATAGCGGGATGCATAAAAGCAGCCAATGCCGTTTTTGATGAAAGCACCAACGGCTACGAAACGGAAATAAATATCTTCGGTGAGCTTTTTGATACCGCCGATGCAAAGGAAGGTGCTGCCGCTTTTCTTGAAAAAAGACCGCCGGTATTTAAAGGACTTTGATATTGAATATATCCTTTAATGCACGCTTTGCAGCATGATAGCCGCACATGCCATGCACGCCTCCCCCGGGCGGAGTAGAAGAAGAGCAGATATACATTCCTTTTGCTGAAGTCCTGTAGGGTGAGGAACGTAGTGCCGGCCGGGTGAACAATTGCCCTATATCAATTATACCGCCGTTAATGTCGCCGCCAATATAGTTGGGATTATAGGATTCTATTTGTTCGGTATTCATTATATGCCTGGCCAGTATCCTTTCCCTGAAGCCGGGCGCAAAACGTTCTACCTGGCGTTCAACAGCCCCGGTCATATCTTTTACCGAACCATTGGGCACATGGCAGTAGGCCCACGCGGTATGCTTTCCCTTCGGCGCTCTGGAGGGATCAAATACGCTTTGCTGTGCCAGTAATACAAAAGGTTTATCGGGGTGACCGCCATTTGAGGTCAGTTGTTCCGAAGCCGTTATTTCCTCCATTGTATTGCCGATGTGTACCGTGCCTGCCGCTTTGCATGCGCCGGCCGTAAAAGGAATGGGTGCGTCAAGGGCCCAGTCTATCTTAAAGACGCCCATCCCGTACCTGTATTTTTGTAACTGCCATTTGTATAATGAAGAGAACTTATGTCCAGCGATTGTTAATAGTTGTTGCGGCGTTATGTCAAATAAAACGGACCTTGAAGCGGGTAACTGCTGCAATGAGCGAACATAAAAACCGGTTTCTATTTTCCCCCCCAGGGAGATAAAATAAGAGGCGAGTGCATTGGCTATCGTTTGTGACCCTCCTTTCGCTATCGGCCATCCTTTAAGGTGTGCAGCCGTCATTAACACAAGAGCAATGGCCGATGTGGTGAGGTTGTTTAGTGGTTGAATGGCGTGCGCTGCCATACCCGCCCAAAGTCCTTTTGCTGTTTTTGTGCTGAATCTTTTTGACAAATGTGTGGCGGAGGAAATGGCTTTAAGGCCAAACTGCATCATTGCCAGCGGGTGCCTGGGGATATGCAGGGGTGCAAGTACATCAGCAGCTATTGATGGCCATCTTTTTATTATGGGATTGATGAGTTGTAAATAGGTATCCTTGTCTGTACCCAATGAAGCTGCTGTTTCCTGCGTTGATGATTTCAAAACAGCCGCAGTTCCGTCATCGAAAGGATGTGCAGCGGCAACCGGAGGATATATATAGGAATAGCCGTGTTGTTCAGGCGGAAGGCTGTTAAAAAAAGGGGAACTGACAGCCATGGGATGAATGGCGGAGCAGACATCATGGATATAGCCGGGCAGCGTAAGTTCTTTTGATCGCAGGCCTCCTCCGATTGTATTTTCGCCTTCTAATACGAGTACCGAAAGCCCTGCCTGCTGTAATGTGATAGCCGCTGCTAATCCGTTGGGACCTGATCCAACCACAATAGCGTCAAATTCCGTTTTTTGCACCTGCTTTTTATTTTTAAATTCCTGTCATCTCTACCAAGATACAAATGATCTCCGGCAATTGTTTTGTTTCCACCAGGAAACTGCAGCGCTAAAATAATGCAGCGACACCAATAAACAGTAAACCTGTAATTTTGCAGCGCCGGCGGATGAGCCGCATCGTAACCTTTTTTTTAATTCTTTTAAATAGCTGCATACCACCATGGATTACAGGATAGAAAAAGACACAATGGGAGAAGTAAAGGTTCCCGCCCATGCTTACTATGGCGCACAAACACAAAGAAGCATTGATAATTTTAAGATCGCACAGGATATTAACCGTATGCCAAAGGAAATCATCAGCGCGTTCGCTTATCTTAAAAAGGCAGCGGCAATTACCAACCTTGAGGCAGGTGTGCTGCCGCAGGAAAAAGCAACCCTGATCGGCAAAGTTTGTGATGAAATATTGGCGCATGAATTGGACGATTATTTTCCGTTGGTGGTATGGCAAACCGGTAGCGGTACCCAAAGCAATATGAACGTTAATGAAGTAATAGCATACCGGGGGCATGTACTGAACGGGGGTAAGCTGGGTGACAGGGAAAAATTTTTACATCCCAATGACGACGTAAATAAATCGCAGTCGAGCAACGATACTTTTCCAACGGCAATGCATATTGCCGCCTACACCATGCTTGCCGAAGTTACCATTCCCGGTATACAAAAGCTCAGGGATACCCTGGCTGCCAAAAGCAAAGCATTTATGCATGTGGTAAAGATTGGCCGCACACATTTTATGGATGCTACTCCTTTAACGCTTGGGCAGGAATTCAGCGGTTATGTGTCGCAACTGGACCACGGGCTCAGGGCCATTAAAAATACATTGCCGCATTTGAGTGAGCTGGCCCTGGGCGGCACTGCAGTAGGAACCGGAATAAATACGCCGCAGGGCTATGCCGAAAATGTAGCCAAACATATTGCAGACTTAACAGGGCTGCCTTTTATAACCGCAGAAAACAAATTTGAGGCTCTGGCTGCGCATGATGCTATAGTGGAAGCGCACGGCGCTTTAAAAACCGTTGCGGTAAGCCTGATGAAAATAGCTAATGATATCCGCATGCTTTCATCAGGGCCGCGAAGCGGCATAGGCGAAATTTTTATTCCCGATAATGAGCCGGGATCCTCTATAATGCCCGGCAAGGTTAATCCTACCCAGTGCGAGGCCTTAACGATGATCGCGGCACAGGTGCTGGGAAATGATGTAGCCATCAATATTGGCGGAGCAACCGGGCATTTTGAGCTGAATGTTTTTAAGCCTGTGATGATCTATAATTTTTTACACAGCGCCAGGCTGGTAGGAGACGGCTGCATAAGCTTCAATGACAAATGTGCCAGCGGTATAGCGCCTATTGAAGCCAATATTAAGAAGCATGTAGACAATTCCCTGATGCTGGTAACAGCGCTGAATACAAAGATCGGCTATTATAAAGCCGCGGAAATTGCTCAAAAAGCGCACAGGGAAGGCACTACGTTAAAAGCCATGTCGGTTAAGCTGGGCTATGTAACGCCGGAGCAATTTGACGAATGGGTGCAGCCTGTTAACATGGTGGGCGACATCAGCAACGGATAGCCGAAGTTTGTAACACAAGATTGTGCAATAGCAGTTACGCTGCCGCCTCATTGCTATCTGAGCGGTTGATAACTAAAAGCCTCCCGTTTTATTTTTTACGGCATATTGCGTGAAGAAGCGGGTATCTGCTCCTGCCGGGAGAACAATAAGACCAATACCATTATTGAATGAATCAGGCGGAGCGCTGAGATTTTCAATAGCAATACTCCTGCGGTGCGGAGGAATATAAATTTGCAAATAGGGATAGCTTTTATCCGGCCGTATTTCCAGTTGCCATCCTGTGGCAGGTTCGCGCAAAATGCACATGGGCTGTGATTTGCTAAAATCCAGTACAAATGAATTGTCCAGTGCGGTTTCACCAATACGGGCAAAGGAAGAGAATGTAGCATAAGGCAGTATCCTTCCGGAAGGAATGAGATTGATGAATTCCATCACTTCCTGCGATTGAAATTGCAGCTCAAGATCATCAACCTTACTGCCAAAGGTAAAGTAAGGATGCCAGCCATCGGCTATGGGAAGGGGTGAAGCACCTGTGTTTTTTACCGTGGTGGTAACGCTTAATGTATTTTCTTTTTCCAGGCGGTAATCAACAATGCAGTCATACGGGAAGGGATAACCTGCATCACTGCCTCTGTATTCATGCAATAAACTTATGGCGGCAAAGTTTTCGGTTGCCTGCTCCTGTACCAAACGGAATGGTTGTCTGTATAATAAGCCGTGCATGGCAGAACCTTCCAGCAGGGAATTATTGAAATGATACCGGTGGCCGTTAAAGCGATATTCTGCATTGGGGATCCTGCACGGGAAGGGCGATAGCTTTAGCCCCTTAAATCCGCTGGTTTCAGCGTTTTCATCAAACTCATCTTTGTTGCGGTAGCTGTCAATGATGTTTATGGTATGCTTTTCGTTCTGAACAGTGAACGCATGCAGCATGGCGCCGCATCCGGGTACGATCTCTACCCCGCTTTGTGAAACATCGTCTGCTAACAATATTTTATTAAATCCATTATGCTGAAGCCTTTCTATAGTGAACATTGCCGGTGATTTATCTTCAAGATAATGCAAGGTAATGACAAAACGGTGATCAACCGGTTGCGTAAATTAAAATGCCCGCGTAAATGAATCATGCGGGCATTTTGATGGTATTGATCCCCTGATCAGTTCAGGTATTTTAAAACCTCTTCGCTCATCGGATTTACTTTGCTTGGGAAAACGGTAAGCAGCTTTCCTTTTTCATCTATCAGAAATTTGGTAAAATTCCATTTCACCGGGTTCCTGATGCCTATTTTTTCCGCTTCGTCATCAAGGTATTTAAACAATGGATGTATATCATCTCCTTTTACAGAGATCTTAGCCGCCATGGGAAATGTAACTCCGTAATTCCTTTCGCAAAACTCCTTTATCTCTGCATTGGTGCCCGGTTCCTGCCGCATAAAATTATTTGCAGGAAATCCAATGACCACCAGCCTGTCTTTATATTGCTCATACAATGCCTCAAGGTCTTTGTATTGGGGGGTAAATCCACATTTGGATGCGGTGTTCACTATTAATATTTTCTTCCCTTTGTACTGGGAAAGATCAATGGTCCCGCCTTCCAGTCCTTCTACTTTAAAATCGTAAACAGAAGAGGCGACCATTAGGGCAAGCGCTACAAATAATAAACGTATCATAACAAAAGAGTTTAATTAAAACACAAATTTGCTACAAAAAACCCGAATCCGGCGTTAATCTTTTGTATAACAGCCCAGGTCGGGCTCCCCTGTTCTTGTTTTCCCGTCAAGATCATTGCTTACCGGAACGGGTGTGCCGGCACCGGCAGCGGGAGACTGATTTTTCCCGATATGATAATCAAAATAATGGCGATCCGCATTAATACTGTCAAATGCAGGGTACTGGTTGGCGATGCCATTTATTATATTAATATCCGGTGATATGTTTTCAGCCTTGTATAAAACATGGTCAAAGTATGCATTAAATACAGCGTTTCCTTTTTTATCTGTTAACACTTCGTTTTCAACATTCTGGCCGCCGGCCCATATGATGCAATTGCGGAACAGCGCATTGAGGTTATGGCTGTTGCCTGCCTCATCGGCATTGCTCAGGGTTAATACCGGCTTTTTATGACTGATATAACTGTTGTCGTAACTTACTATAGTGCAATAAGTAAAATTATATTCTCCTCCTTCGCTGAGCACGATATTGGATCCGCAATTGCTGATAAGACAGTTTACAGCCTCGATACCGGAACCCAGCCCCAGTATGCCGGTGTCGTATATGTTATCTATAACACACTGGCGCAGCTGCAGCTTGGGCAATGCATTGATGGCGCCTCCAACGGCTATAATGCCCTGGTACGCGTTTTTAACAATGCCATAATGAATAATATTATTGACACTCGTTTCCCTGAAGTATATGCCTGGCCAGGATGCCGGGAGGTCGCGGTATGCATTGTCTAACCTGTCACCCTGGAAGCTCACGCGCTCCATGCTTGTTCCGTTAACGGTTAATGTACCGTCTACGATAAATGGCGCATCGGCATGCAGATAAATACGGCAGCCTTTTTCAATGGTGAGGGTGGCATTTTGTGCAACCTGTATACCGCCCGAAATAACATAGGGCAGGTCATTGTTCCAGTTCATATCCGTATCAACAAGATGGTTGCGCAGGAAATGGGCATTTTGTCCATACGCTTCCAATTGAATGTATTTTTGATTGCCATTGTAATCAACCTGTATGCTGTCACGCACAATAAAAGGAAGGTTGTTTGATGAGGGGTCAATGGTAACCGACACGAATATATAAATGCTGTCTCCCGCCTCCATTTCAATATTGTTCATTTCGGGCGAAGCATTGCCATCAATATTTATTTTATAAGCAGAGCCATTGCCTCCCATTAATTTTATACTGCTTAGTTTCAGCTTTTGCGTGTTGCTGTTTATGATGGTAAAATATTGTATAACCGATCCGGTGGATGTGAACACGGTATCAAACCGTAAAGTGTCGGCGGTAAAAGACAATACCGCATTTTTATCGGTAATGAATATTTGTTTTTTACAGGACACAATGCCTTTCAGCAAAAACAACAGCAGCAAAAAGTAAATGAGTCTTTTCATTTGCACATTCATTCTTTTAGGCAGCAGCAAAAGCCAAAGTGGCGATGCTTAGTTTTACACCCGGAAAGTCTTCCAGGATGGCATTGCCGCAGGCTTCAATGGTAGCGCCCGTAGTGATCACATCATCTACCAGCAATATATTCTTTTTATGGAGTTGTGCATTGGCTGCTGTGGTAAAAACACCTTCTACATTTTGCCACCGCTCCATGCGCGTTTTGTGGGTTTGGGTAGAAGTATACCGTGTGCGAAGCACTGCATTGCATGATACGGGCACCTGTAAAACTTCGGCAATGCCTTCGCCCAGTAACGCCGCCTGGTTATAACCTCTTTTGTATTCCTTATCGGGGAAAAGCGGTAAAGGAACGATCGCGTCCGGCAATTGAAACCTTGGTGACGTTTGTAATGTTTCACCCATCAGCGTTCCAAAGTAATGGGCCAGCTCTTTATTGTCTTTATATTTAAACTGGTGTATAAGCTGTTGCAACAGCGAATCTTTAGCAAAGTAGTACTGGCTCATGGCACTGCTGCAGGCCAGTCTTCCCCAGAATGTTTTTTCAACCGGGTTATCGGCAAGCGATGCAAAGCCGGTTTCGTGCAGGTGCCGGTAACATTTCAGGCAAATGAGGTGACGCCCGTTAACGAGATCGCTTCCGCAGCCATTGCACAGTTGCGGAAAGAGAAGGTGGGAGATGCTATTGAAAGCAGTTTTTATCAAGTGCGTTAATTTTAAAACAGGTATTTATACAGCTCATCAACCCTGCCCAGCGTTACCAGTTCAATGCCAAAATGTTGCTTGCTTAAACCCTTTTGATTGTATTTGCTGATGATCATTTTTTCAAAACCCAGCTTTTCAGCTTCTGCAATGCGCTGCTCTATCCGGTTTACCGCCCTTATTTCACCACTCAGTCCAACTTCACCGGCAAAAGCGATTTGATGCGGCAGGGGAATATCTTCATAAGAGCTCAGCAAAGCGCTTACCATGGCCAGGTCTATGGAAGGGTCTTCCACCTTTAGCCCGCCTGCAATATTCACAAATACATCTTTCATCCCAAAATGAAATCCACCCCTTTTTTCCAGGACAGCCAGCAGGAGCTGAAGCCTGCGCAGATCAAACCCGCTGCTTGTTCGCTGGGGAGTGCCATACACCGATTGGGTAACAAGCGCCTGCACTTCTATCAATAAGGGTCTTTGGCCTTCAAGCGTGGCTGCAATGGCTATGCCGCTCAGTTGTTCTTCTTTTTGCGAGATCAGTATTTCGGAAGGATTGGATACGGGCCGCATACCCGTTCCGGTCATTTCATAAATGCCCAGTTCGGAAGTGGAGCCGAAACGGTTTTTGAGTGTTCGCAAAATCCGGTAGGCATAATGCTGATCGCCTTCAAACTGGAGTACAGTGTCAACCATGTGTTCCAGTATCTTGGGACCGGCAATACTTCCTTCCTTGGTAATATGCCCGATCAAAAAAACCGGTGTGTTGGTTTCTTTTGCAAAGCGTTGAAATTCGGAAGCGCTTTCCCTGATCTGCGATACGCTTCCCGCAGAAGATTCAATGTATGGCGAATGTAAAGTTTGAATGGAATCAACAATTACCAGTTGCGGTTTTAATTTTTTTATTTCCTGGAATATAATTTGTGTGGATGTTTCGGTAAGCAGGTAAAAGTTTTCATTTTTGATATTCAGGCGGTCGGCACGCATTTTAATCTGCTGTTCACTTTCTTCACCGCTGATGTATAAAGTGATCACGTCTTCCAGCAATAATGCATTTTGCAGGAACAGCGTGGATTTACCAATGCCCGGTTCTCCGGCTACCAGCACCAGGCTCCCTGTTACAATGCCCGCGCCTAAAACCCTGTTCAGCTCTGCATCCGGTGTAATGATTCTTTTTTCTTCTGTCGTTGATATCTCGTGCAGTGCAATTGTTTTCACTTCACCTCCGTTATCATTGTATCCTTTCCATCCCTTATTATTTTTAGAAGGTTTTTCAATAAGCTCTTCTACAAAAGTATTCCACTCGCTGCATGAAGGACATCTTCCTGTCCATTTAGCAGATTCATAACCACAGTTACTACAAAAGAATGCAGTTTTTATTTTGCTCATGTGCTAAAGATACGGAGAGGGATGAAACCGGAAACAGATATGTTGATCGTATGACAGCACAGCTAAAGTAAAACGGCTGAAGCCAGTCATTTCAAATTTTACTTTGCGCTAAAGAAGAAACATTGCTGATAAGCGGAAGAATTACATCAGTAAAAATTCAAAGGCAGGTAAAATCTAAAAGAGATAACGAAGGATATTTTTCTAAGGAAAGATATGCAGGTGCGAACGAAAAGTATTTTAAAGTTAAAGGGTCAGCTTATGCCGACCCTTTAGTACTTACTAACCCATTAAATTCTTGCACTAAATTACAAATTGCTTAAACATAACAAAATTAATTTTGCCCCCTGTGAATAACTTTTCATCCTCCCCAACAGCTTGAATATACGATATAAGTTAATGATAATCAGTTAATTATTGTTTTTTTTAAATTGCCTGAATGATACAGAATTTTGTCAAGTTGTCGGTTATATTTTTTTAAAATTAATTCGACTGACAAAAAGACTTTCGGCATATTTGTACACCGGCTTTAATGGCAATAATCTTAAATGGTAGGTAGTTTGCTGTGGGTAATACATAATAAATATTCAAAAACCATGGGATCAATTTGGGTGGTATCGCTCATTTTTGTGGGCATTAGTATGCTGGTAAGCATGCGTTTAAAAGGGAAATTTGCCGGTTACAGTAAAGTAGGCCTTGTAAGCGGCTTGAGTGGCAAACAGGTGGCGGAGAAGATGTTAAAAGAAAATGGAATATATGATGTTACCGTTAACGCCTCCAATGGCTTTTTGACCGACCACTATAATCCGCTGAATAAAACCGTAAATCTTAGTCCCGATGTATACAATGGGGTGTCGGTGGCAGCTGCGGCAGTAGCCGCCCATGAATGCGGGCATGCCGTTCAGCACGCTACCTCCTACAGGTGGTTAATGTTAAGAAGCCGTTTGGTGCCCATCGTACAGTACAGCTCAATGTTGGTTCAATGGGTTTTAATTGGCGGCATACTGCTCATTAAGGTATTTCCTTCGCTATTATTGATAGGGATCGTTTTATTTGCACTTACTACCATTTTTTCTGTTGTAACCCTCCCGGTGGAGTTCGATGCCAGCAAGCGGGCCTTAGCCTGGCTGCAGCACACGAATGTTACCAATGCACAGGAGTACCCCATGGCAAAAGATGCTTTAAAATGGGCTGCCATGACCTATGTAGTAGCTGCGATCGCTTCTATAGTTACCCTTGCGCAGTATATTCTTATATACGCAGGTAACAGAAGAAGCTGAGTAATCCTTGATTTGACAATACACATGCAAGGGGCGGGCACGAAAGCACGAAGAAAATAAAACCTGAAGATCAGGCTTTGTGGCATATCTTCTAAAGAAGGTCTTTTGAGATATATCCTCTTTTTACCTTACTTAAAGCTCCACACGGGGTTTTTCACATCGTGATAAAAAAGAAAGGTCCATTTTTCCTGTTGACCTCTTTGCCACCATTGCTGGCGCAGCTCCATGCATTTTTTCCCGTCGTAATCGTATTTGGCTACAAACCTGCTTTTCATCTGGTGCAATTGCGGGGCGTCATCAGCTCCGTAAAAAATGGTTTCGCCATTCTCTTCTATCCAAAACACCTGGTGCCAGGGGCTGTGAGCGGCTGTAATTTCGTACCGGATATAATCATCAATAATGCCATCTCCCTTTAAAAAATGTACATTGCCGGCAAGCTGCAGTATTTCAATTTCATCGGGTATGAATGATGGCAATCCTTTTTGCAATGCAAACATTAGCTCTTCCTGCTGAACATAATAGGTGGCATTGGGAAAACTCAGGAAACGCTGGTTAAGCATTTTATCGTATAAGCTTACTCCGCCCGCATGATCTTTGTGCAGGTGGCTCATCAGCACTTTGGTGATGTCTGACGGATTGATATTATTGCTGATGAGGTTTCGATGGATTTGAAGTGTGCCGTCAGCATCTGAAAAACCCAATCCTGCATCTATGAGTAATACGTCTTTTGAAGTAATTACAACAAAGGGCTGAATTTCCACGAGCAGGCTTCCTGCGGATCTTTGCAGAAGATCATCCCTGGTAAGGTTAAAAGGAACAAATTGTTTGGACTGGTCTACAGTAAAGGCGCCTTCACTTAACGGAATAATTTTCATACGGCAAATGTATTGACGAATCTCAAATTTTAAATCTCAAATTACCTGAGCACCATCTGCCGGTCTTTATCCAAACGGAGCAGTATGAATATCATAATGCTGAAAGTTACGAGTGACAGTCCTCCGTAACTCACAAAAGGAAGCGGGATACCGATCACAGGCGCCAGGCCCATGGTCATGCAAAGGTTGATGGCAATATGAAAAAAAAGCACGGAAGCCACTCCATATGCATAGCAACGGCTAAAAGTGCTGCGCTGTCTTTCTGCAATGGTAACAATGCGGAAAAGCAAAACCACATACATGGCTAAAAATATCATGCTGCCCACAAAGCCAAAACCTTCTCCAATGGTGCAGAAAATAAAATCCGTTCTTTGCTCCGGTACAAAAGCATAACGGGTTTGGGTGCCTTTTAAAAGTCCTTTTCCGAGCAAACCGCCACTGCCTATTGCAATTTTGCTTTGCTTTACATTATAGTTCCCGGCGTCTTTTTTCTGGGCGGTATTCTTTACAATGTCGGCAAGAGCAGCAGCATCTTTGGGTATATAATCTTTCCCAATGGTATCGTATATGCGTTTAACCTGGTAAGGCTGTAATACATGATCAAAAATAAACGGTACGGCAAAGCGCTGTATACTCACGCAGATGGCCCAGATAGCAATGATCCAGAATAGCACGGACTTATGACGTTTAATTTGCCTGCGCATAAAATAAGCGGCAAGTAATGCTATGCCGGTTAAAATAAGTGCGAGTATGTTAGGGTTCATTAATAAGGTAGCCACTACAAGAATAGCAAATGAAAATCCTATTATGAGCACAACAGCGGGTAGGCCTTCGCGGAACATCACCAGAAAAAATGAGAAATATACCAGTGCCAACCCGGTTTCCTTTTGCAGTATCGCCAGCAAAGCCGGCGCCACCACGATAGACGCGGCAATCAGCTGAGATCTGAGTTTACTAAAATCGGTTTCAATGCGCGACATATATTTTGCCAGGGCAAGGTTGGCGAATACTATACATAGTTGTATGGGCTGTAGCTGAAAGGCATTTCCGAATTTAATAATGGATTCGGTTCCTTTGATGTTGGAGTGAAACGGAAAAACCAGCAATAACAGGAATATGCCTGCCGTGTACCATAAATTGGCTGTTGCCGTAAAAAACTTGCTGTCGGTTAGCAGTATTACAATACCTGCAAAAAGAGAAAACAAAAAAAATATGGTTTGTTTTCCATAATCGGTCCTGAAAGAAATGAAACTATCCACTATATCTTCGCCTTCATTATAAGTGGCAGCAAAAATGCTTACAATTCCGGCAAGGCATAGCAGAATATACAGGAATAACAGCAACCCGTCTATGCTTTTCGATATTTCATTGTTGGCTCTCATCAGGATTCTTGTTTTTTCAGGTGTTTCCCGTCATTGATCCATATCGTGTCTGTTTTACGCGGCCTTTTAATGTGGATGATCTTGCCGTCCGGAAAGACATTGGCTGGAGGCGTGTCGGCCGGTATTTTTATGCTGCTGCTCACGGGTTCTTCTTCCCGGGTTTTTACTTTTACAGGCTGGGTGGCTTTAGCGGGCTTCTTTTCATTTGTTGTATATCCTCTTAAATATTTTTTGATATAGCTGCTGTCCTTTCTCAGGTTAAAATAAAAATAAGCCCTTGTAGAATCCGCGATGAATTGCTTGCGCCTGAGATAGGAAGGCATGAGGTTGGTATTGGATATTCTTTCCACTTCCTTCATCCTGTCGGCCCGTATAGAATCGGTAAGGTATTTTTCTATCAGGAAGGAAGCAATAGGAGCTGCCCATGTAGAACCGAACCCTGCGTTTTCAACCGCTACCGCAATGGCAATTTTGGGATTCTCACGTGGCGCGAAGCAAACGAACATCGAGTTATTGGGAAGTTTGATACGCTTGCCATCGAGGATGGTGTATTTTTCGGCTGTACCTGTCTTGGCGCAAATGCTTATGCCGGGGACCTTTGCACTTCTGGCTGTTCCGTTTTCCACCACATCCTGCATGCCGGCATGAATAGCTTCATATGCTTCATCGGGTATATGCGTGAGGGCGGCATGCTTTTCCCTGAACTTATTAAGCATCGAATCCTTTGCCGTTTCATTCTCAATTCCTTCAACAAAATGCGGTATATAATAGTAGCCTTTATTGGCGATGATGCACATGGCATTTGCCAGCTGAACAGGTGTTACCTGCATCTTATCCTGTCCTATACCCAGGGTAACATTGGTGCATGAATTCCATGATCCCCTGTAATCTTTGTCGTACTCGGTTGTATCCGGAATATTACCCGGCAGTTCATTCGGAAGATCTACTCCTAATTTTTTACCCCAGCCAAAAGCATTCATATACTCTTCCCAACGCGTATACCCCTTTTTTACATTCCTGTCTTTGGGATTGTCCAGTGTTAGTCTGTATATCTGGCAAAAATAAGAGTTACATGAGTTTGCCAATGCCAGGCGCATATTGGCCGCATGCCCCGGATTATGGTGTTCACACCTTACTATTTTTGAACAGCCGTAGTATGCACCGCTGCAGGCCAAACCGTAATTGGCAGTAATAACCCCCATGTCAAGCGCTACCAGTCCGCCAATGGGTTTAAATGTGGAGCCTGGCTCATACAGGCCTCTTGTGGCCCTGTTCATAAGCGGTGCAGACACGTCCAGGGCCAATTTTGCATATTTCTTTTGACGGGTGCTGCCTGTAAGATCATTAGGGTCAAATGAAGGTCCCGAAACCATGCTAAGTATACCGCCCGTTTGCGGGTCGATGGCTACTATACTGCCTACCTTGTTGGTCATGAGTTTTTCGGCCAACTGCTGCAATTCGATGTCGAGATAAGTGTACAGGTTGCGTCCGGCCGATGCAGCAGTATCGTATTTCCCGTTTTCCCACGATCCCTGCAGGCGGTTCCTGTTATCCTTGATCAGGTTCTGGATGCCTCTTTGTCCCATCAGCACGCTTTCATAGTATTGCTCCAGTCCCGACCTGCCTACATAATCACCCATCTGGTAAAAATAATTGCTGCGCCGGATAATGGCGGTATCTACTTCGCCGATATCGCCCAGCAAATGGGCGCCGGCATTATACAAATAATTTCTTATTGGTCGTTCAATGAGTGTAAACCCCGGGAAGCGCCATATATTCTCTTCTAATTTGGCCTGCAGGTCAAGTGAAAGCAGCCCTTCAAAAACAGAAGGCCGGTAGCGCCCGTTTTTGATGATGGCTGTAATTATTCTTTCCCTGAATTCGGCCGTATCTATGCTTAAAAGATTACACAAAAAGCCGGTATCCACCTTTTTTACTTCATAAGGGGTAACCGTAAGGTCATAAATGATGGTATTGTTCAGTATGGCTTTGTTGTTGCGGTCAAAAATAATTCCTCTGTCGGGATATACCACTTTCCGGTATACCGCATTATCAAGTGCCAATAATTTGTACTTATCAGAAACCACCTGAAGGACAAACAGACGGCCCGCGATAATTAAAAAGGTGGCCGCAAAAATGAGCCTTATAATGGTTTGTCGTGATTGATTAAACACAGGCATAATAACCCCCCTATATGTTTGTCCTGAATTTCTGTTTTCTGTAAAATAGTATTTCCGTGATCATTATCAATAAAAAGCTAACGCCTGTGGTAGCTATAACCTTGCCCAGGAAGTACCAAAAATTTGCAAATTGCAGCCATTCCAAAAAAACAAGATAAACATTATGAATAAAAGACAATACCAGCGCATAAACCATATATGGCGACCATCCCATGCTGGAAGGTGCGGGGGCAATATAATTAAAGTCGGAATCTTCTTTTGAAATAAGAATATTGATCATAAAAGGCCTGAGGTAAGCTACCAGAGTGCAGGCAGCAGCATGAAGTCCGGGTGTTTTGGTAAAAAAATCGAGAGAGAGTCCAAATAAAAAACCTGTTATGGTCAACGAAAGCCTTGATATTCTAAAAGGCAGCCACAGTAAAAAAAGGAAATACAGGTAAGGGGTGATAAACTGGTGCAGGGGCGGTATTTTATTGAGGATAAATACCTGGAACAATATAAAAATTATAAAACGGATAATATTTTTCAATAGTTCACTCATCTTTACTCCTGTTTGCGGGTTGCTTTTTCCAGGGCATCCTGTTCGTCCTTTTGCAAATTCTTTACTGCATATACAAATTGAATATTAAAGAAATTAGTTGACGGCCTTATTTTCATCAAATAAAAATTGCTTCCTGGCAGTGTTACAATTTCGTCAATAACGCCTATGGTTTGGCCGGGGGGGAAAGTAGAATATATGCTGGTTACAACGGTATCGCCTTTCTGTGGCTGGGCCGATTTGGGAATATTTCTAAAGGTAAGGATCTGCGGATCTTTACCATCCCATTCCACGCTGCCTGTTTCACCCGTTTTTAACAGACTGGCGCTTATCCGGCTTTGCCGGTGCAAAAGACTCATTATTGTAGCCATATTGGGACTTACATTTACCACAGTACCAACAACTCCTGCCGGACTAACCACGGCCATGTCTTTGGTAATTCCCTGCCTGGTTCCCCGGCTTATGGTTAAATAGTTGGTTTGGGAAGTAACGGAGTTGTTAATGACTTTGGCGGGAAGATACAAATACCGCCGGTATAGTTCAAGCGAATCTACTTTTATAGAATCCACCACGATTTTAGTAGTGGTGTCGGGAAGAAGAAAATCATTCTTTAATAAATTGCGAAGCTTCTGATTTTCTTCAATAAGCAAGGCATTCGTTTTTTGGAGCTGGAAATAGTACTCCACGGTGTTGTACTGCTTGCTTATTTTGCCGGTTACTTCGCTTGCAATGCTCATAAATGCCGCTTCGTGAAACTTGTTGTAATGAAACAGCATGTACAGGGCAACTGCCTGCATTATAATAAAGATGAGGAAATTAAAATAGCGTCTGACAAAAAGAAAAACATTTCGCACTTGGTTGTGTTTTTACAATTCTACAGTTTGTATACCGGCTGTAAAAATGTTTCACAGGGGCAATGTAGAATCAGCCCTGGTTATTATCTCATTACAAAGGGATAGCGCTGATAGTTTTTAAGCGCAATGCCCGTTCCTCTCACCACACTTTTTAAAGGATCATCGGCCACATGTACGGGTAATTTAATTTTTTGGCTCAATCTTTTATCTAATCCGCGAAGGAGTGCGCCGCCGCCCGTAATATAAATTCCCCTGCGGTAAATATCGGAAGCCAGTTCAGGAGGGGTGGTTTCCAACGCTTTAAGAATAGCTTCTTCGATTTTGAAAATACTTTTATCCAAAGCTTCGGCAACTTCCTGATAGCTCACCATAATTTGCTTGGGTATGCCTGTTACCAGGTCGCGCCCGTTAACCGGGAGGTCATCGGGAGGATTGTCAAGGTCTTTCATTGCAGCTCCAATCTGAATTTTTATCTGTTCTGCTGTTCTTTCTCCGATCAGTAAGCTGTGGTAACGGCGCAGTGCTTCCATAATATCAGCGGTAAATTCGTCGCCGGCAATACGGATAGACTGATCGCAAACAATACCGGCAAGCGCAATAACCGTAATTCCTGTAGTTCCGCCACCAATATCCACGATCATATTTCCCACGGGCTCTTCCACATCTATGCCAATTCCCAGCGCCGCTGCCATAGGTTCATGCAATAAATACACTTCTTTGGCGCCTGCCTGCTCAGAGCTGTCACGTACTGCACGTTTTTCCACTTCGGTAATGCTCGAGGGAATACAGATCATCATCCGCCAGCTCGGGGGGAACAGGGGCTTTTTGGGGTAGATCATTTTGATCAGTTCCCTTATCATCAGTTCGGCCGCGTTAAAATCGGCTATTACCCCATCTTTTAAAGGGCGTATTGTGCGTATGCTTTCATGGGTTTTTTCATGCATCATCAATGCCTTTTTGCCCACTGCAAGCACATTTTTGGGATTATTCCTGTCCAATGCTATGATAGAAGGTTCATTTACTACTATTTCATCGTTATGAATAATAAGGGTATTAGCCGTTCCCAGATCTATAGCAATTTCCTGTGTAAACCAGTTGAAAAGACCCATAATTGATATTGGAGAAATGTGGTTCTAAAATAATGTTTGCAAAGTTGTTGTAAATAATTTGAAATACAACGGCAAAACCTTGATTTTTATTGACTTTGAGAGAAATAATTTTTTTTCATATCTGCCGGATACCGCATAATGATCGCTATTTTCCGGGATGCGATAGTTGTCTTCAGCCGCTTATGTACCGTATTGGTAGTAGACTATTGCATTTTAATAAAATTCGTATCCGATATCTGTACGGAAATGCATGCCATCAAATTCAACGATATCGAGGATAACTTTGGATTTTTCGACAGCTTTCTGCAAAGTATTTCCAAAAGAGGTTACAGCCAGTACTCTTCCCCCGTTGGTAACTATTTTGTCTTCTTCCTGTTTGGTGCCGGCATGAAATACAATGGCATCATCTTCCTGAACCAGATCCAGTCCGTCAATAAGCAGCCCTTTTTCATATTCACCCGGATAACCCCCGCTCACAGCCACTATCGTTGCCGTATGCCTGTTGTCTGTTTCCAGCGTTATTTCATGCAGCTTTTTTGCGGCTGCAGCCTCAAACAGTTCTACCAGGTCATTTTTCAGCCGGGGCAATACGGCTTCCGTTTCGGGGTCGCCCATACGGCAGTTGTATTCAATAACATAAGGATCGTCGCCAACCTTTATTATCCCGAAAAAAATAAATCCCGCATATTCGATCTGCTCTTTTTTCAATCCGCTGATCGTAGGATCAATGATGGTGCTGATCAGCTTTTGCATAAAGGCTTTATCCGCAAATGGCACGGGGCTGATGGCGCCCATACCACCGGTGTTGAGCCCTTTGTCTCCTTCATTGATCCGTTTGTAATCTTTTGCTTCGGGCAGCAATACATAATGTTCCCCGTCTGTTAATACAAATACGCTCAATTCTATCCCCGAAAGAAAATCTTCCACTACCACTTTTTTACTGGCATCTCCAAACTTAGCCTGCTGGATCATCAGCTCAAATTCGGCCATCGCTTCTACATGATTCTGGCAAATGATCACTCCTTTACCTGCTGCCAGCCCGTCGGCCTTTAACACAATGGGCGTGCCATGCGATTGCAGGTAGGCAATGCCGTCTTCATAATTGTCGGCATTGAATTCCCTGTAGGCGGCAGAAGGGATCTTGTGACGTTGCATAAACGCTTTGGCAAAGGCTTTGCTGCCTTCTAAATTTGCACCTGCTTTTGATGGGCCGATCACAGCAATATGCTGAATGGCAGGATCATTTTTAAAATGATCATAAATGCCCTTCACTAAGGGCTCTTCAGGGCCCACTACTACCATTTCAATGGACTCATCAATACAAAATTGTTTTATTCCCTTAAAATCTGTTACTGCCAGCTCCACATTGGTGCCGCAAAGGCCGGTGCCTGCATTACCGGGGGCGATATATAATTTTGTGCATCGGTTGCTCTGACCCATTTTCCAGGCAAAAGCGTGTTCGCGTCCGCCGGAGCCCAATAGTAAAATATTCATAGCAATAAACTTATAATTAAGAGCTGCGAAAATAGAACGATGTTGTTTTAAAACTTCATTTTTTTTACAAATGGAGTTGTGTTAAGTAGGAGCCGTCTAAAAATATGCACTATATTGAGCGGGAGATCGGGAATATACATCCACAAAAACAGTTGCCGAATGAATAAAACAGCTTCAAAGGGACACTCCAAAGGACTATATGTTTTGTTTGCTACTGAAATGTGGGAGCGGTTTAATTATTACGGTATGCGGGCCATTTTGGTGCTGTTTATGACCAAAGCCCTGCTTTTTGATAAAGCCTTTGCTTCCAACCTGTATGGGAGCTATACGAGTCTCGTATATTTAACTCCTTTGCTGGGCGGCTATATTGCCGATCGTTACTGGGGAAACAGGATGTCTATTATTGCAGGCGGATTGGTAATGGCTGCCGGAGAGTTTATTTTATTTTTTTGTGGTCATTTATATGAAGGCTCTCCCCAGCTTTCGTCTTTTCTTTTCTTTTCAGGGCTTGGCTTCATGATAGCCGGCAATGGATTCTTCAAACCCAACATTTCTTCTCTTGTAGGTCAGTTGTATCCCAAGGGCGATCGCAGGATTGATGCGGCGTACACCATTTTCTATATGGGCATTAATGTGGGCGGAGCCATAGGACCTTTTATATGCGGACTGGCAGGCGATACGGGGAATCCTGCAGACTTTAAATGGGCATTCCTGATAGCCGGTATAGGAATGCTTCTGAGCGTGGTTGTTCAAAAGATATTTCATCACAAATACGTATTGGACCCGGAGGGGAAGGTACTGGGGCTGGTACCGCGGACATCGCCTAAAATTGCCACAAATCCCGTTGTGGTTGTGGGAGGATTAATAGTCCTGTCTTTTTTAATGATTGGGCTGCTTTATATAGATGCCAAAGTGGTCAGCTATCTTACCTATCTGCTTATTGCCGCCGTATTGTTCATCGCATTTGTTATTTTTTCCGACAAAACATTAAATGGTATAGAGAAGCAGCGTATAGGCGTTATTTTTATTACCGCATTCTTCGTTATCTTTTTTTGGAGCGCATTTGAGCAGGCCGGCGCTTCCCTCACTTTTTTTGCGGAAGAGCAAACGCAAAGGGATCTGGGCTTTTTTGTGATCCCGGCCAGTTTTTTTCAATCGCTCAATTCTATTTTCGTTATTGCGTTTGCGCCGCTATTTGCGTGGTTATGGCTCAGGCTCGGTAAAAAGGATCCCGCCTCACCTACTAAAATGGCTATAGGACTGGCGCTGCTGGCGTTGGGCTATTTATGGATAGCTTTCGGGGTAAAAAATGTGCAGCCCGGTATTAAAGTAAGCGTGGTATGGCTTATAGGCATGTATCTGTTGCATACCTGGGGCGAATTATGCCTGTCGCCCATAGGCTTGTCGTTAGTAAATAAACTGGCTCCTTTTAAATTTGCTTCTTTATTGATGGCAGTATGGTTTTTGGCTAACGCCGCTGCCAATAAGCTGGCCGGGGTGTTAAGCGCCCTGTATCCGGAGTCGGGGAGGACCACATCCTTTTTGGGCTACCGGATGCACGACATGCATGACTTTTTTATGTTGTTTGTTTTCATGGCAGGTGTGGCGTCCTTACTATTATTTTTGCTCACCAAAAGATTGCAATACATGATGCATCAGGATAAATAGGCTGCTGCTTTTTATACCTGCTTCCCGAACTTCAATGCAAGCGTATGTGGAAAAATCATCCCCGGGCACTCCCGTTCTTATTTTTTTCTGAGATGTGGGAGCGGTTTGGCTATTACCTGATGATCGGCATCTTTACCTTGTATCTTAAGGATGTAAAGACCGGTTATGGCATGACGGAAGCCGAATCGGCCGACCTGTACGGCACTTTTATAGCGTTGGTATTTTTTACCCCGTTCCTGGGCGGGCTGATAGCCGACCGCTACCTGGGTTACAGAAAATCTATTGTCATTGGCGGTTTAATGATGGGAACAGGGTATTGCCTGATGGCGGTTCATGATATAACCATGCTGTACGTTTCCATGACCCTGGTCATTGCGGGGAACGGCTTTTTTAAGCCGAATATCTCTACCCTGCTGGGTAATGTATATTCCACACCGGCTCACCGGGAGCAGAAAGATGAAGGCTACAACATCTTTTATATGGGTATCAATATCGGCGCGTTTATCTGTAATTTTTTTGGAGCGGCGCTTTACGTTATGATGGGATGGAGCTATGCTTTTATTGCTGCCGGTATAGGTATGTTCATTGGTGTGGTGGTGTTTTTGACAGGCACAGGCCACTATGCCGCTTTTGATGTTAAGAAAGGTGTACAGCCAACTGATATGCCCTTTACCCGTATTATTTTACTTATTCTTTTACCATCGGTCATTGCCGGTGCGGCGGGATGGATATTGCCCGGATTACTATGGAACAGCACCCTGTTTGGTTCGCCTTCTACCGATGCATTTATTTTTGCCTGCCTGCCTGTTATTTATTTTTATACTTCATTGTATGCCAAAGCGCCAAAGGAAGAAAAGCGGCCCATCCTTGCCTTGCTGGCCATCTTTGCAGTAGTGATCTTGTTTTGGGCGGTATTTAAACAAAATGGTTCTGCATTGAACACCTGGGCCGACCGGTATACCAACCGGGAGGTAAAAGGCCCACCGGAAAAGGTTTTTAAAGCATTACGGTTTTCGCAGCAGATCGTTTACACAAAAGATTCTGTGCCTCTGTACGATGAGCAGTTCCGTTTGCAGAAGGCGGGCAACGAGATCATACGCACTTATGATTACCCTTCTTATTTTAAAAATGTAAACCCGGAGCGCCTGCCATTGCCCGGCAGCAGCATCAACGTGTGGGCTACCAACCTCAGCCAGTCTATCAACCCTGGCTGGGTAATTATTTTTACGCCGCTGATCCTCGCCTTTTTTACCTGGCTCCGGAAGAAGAACAAAGAGCCTTCCACGGCAACGAAGATAACCTGGGGACTTTTTATTTCTGCATTGTCGGCACTGGTAATGGTAGGAGCGGTATACGCAAGCAGCAATGGTACGGGAAAGGCCAGCGTTTGGTGGTTGATTGCAAGCTACGGTGTAATCACCGTTGGTGAACTGTTTTTAAGCCCTATGGGATTATCTATTGTATCCAAGCTAAGTCCTTCCCGTATTACGGCACTAATGATGGGAGGATGGTTTCTTTCTACTTCAATAGGTAATAAGCTGTCGGGTGTGCTGGCCACGATGTGGGATGACTATGATCATAAAGCCAATTATTTCTGGCTCAATTTTGCGTTGCTGATCGCCGCCGCAGCAGCCTGCTTTGCCATGCTTCGCTGGCTGAACCGCATTTTAAGAGAAAAAGGGATAACCTGAAGCAGCCACGTTCCCATGCAAAAAATAACCGGCATCGTGTGACACCGGTTATGCTGACCCTTTTTGCTACCTGTGTTTTATTTAGAGGTTCTGCTACGGCTGCCGCCTTTTCTAAAGCTTTCCATCTTTTTCATTTGCTCGGGCGTAAGAATGAGCTTCATGTCTTCACGCTGTTGTTTAAATATTGCCGCAAGCTGTTCTTTTTTCTGATCTTCTGTTAAAGCGGTGTTTTCGCGGATGCCTTTTATCTTTTTTTGTGTGTACTCCCTCAATGCCTTCATCCTGTCCGACTGGTCATCTGTTAATCCTAATGTGGTCTTCATGTGCTGCGACCTGTTCCCGGCGGTGAATTTTCCTTTTTTGCCCGTTCTCATCTGCTGCAACTGTTCTTTTTGTTCTTTGGTAAAAACCTTGTCAGCTTCGCCGCGGCGTTTTTTATTCAGCGCCTGCATCTGTGCTTTGTAGTCTTTCACCGTAATAGTGGCTTCTTGCTTTTTAAGATCGGCTATGCCAGCCCGGTAGTCTTTATTGATCTTTATCAGTTTATCCTGCTGTTCCTGGGAGAGGTTTAATTTTTTAAAATCTGTGTTATGTTGTTTTCTGTGCTTACCCGGGTGATGGCGATATGCTTTGGTTTCTTTCTTAACCGGTCCGGTTGTTTTTTCCTGTGCCTGGATGGCAGTGAGCACCAATGAAAGTGCCAGTATACTCAGTGTGATCTTTTTCATGTATGAATTATTTTTAGTGATATAGGGTAGACCACACAGTTTTTTCAAAGTTTAATCATAAAACACCCGCTTGCGTAAACTGCCTGGTTTACTGCGTAAAGAAGAGAAAACCATTAACCTTATTTAACGTAAAAAGGTGTAGGGTGGAGGGTGTAGGGTGTAAGGCAATCAGCCATGGCTCAAAGCTCAGGACTGACGGCTCTCGGACCCTACTACTGTCCCTGCGCCAGGCTGTAGGCCTTCTTATCGCCCCACATATTCAATAATTCAGAGGAGCATATTTTAAAATTACCGCTCAGGCTCACATACAGGCCCAGCACGTCCTGTTGGGTGAGGGGTTCGTCGTCAAGACTTTCGAACCGCACATTGTATAAATTCACCAGGTTTGTATACACGGAGCCGGTAGGCCATACCTGCGTGCCCCTGTTGCTGATGTTCACCAATTTGAATTTAACGCCTGCGTGCCGTTCGCATTTTTTCGCAATGGACTGCGGCTGTTCATCGCTTTCTATGAAGAGGTCTACGCCCACGATATTTTCATTTCCCGTTTCCTTCGATACCATCATGGCATTTTGCTGCAATTTAAAAGGAACCGGAGTACCTGGTTTATTGGGCACAACCGGTTTGGCATTGAATTCGGGCTTTTTACCCAGGTTGCTTATGATCGCATTTGCGAACTCGGGGGTATTTACCGCCGGGGTTGATTTGTCGCCGAAATCACCTGTATGCACACCGCTTTCCAAAGTATACAGCAGGGCATTTTCTATTATCCCTGCATTTTCTGTTAACCCCACGTGCAGCAGCATGGAAATACCGCTTAATATCAGGGCTGTTGGGTTTGCTATGTTTTTACCTGCAATATCCGGTGCAGTGCCATGTACCGCTTCAAAAATAGAAATATGATCGCCGATATTGGCTGAAGGGGCAAAACCCAGTCCGCCTACAAGTCCTGCACACAGATCCGACACAATATCACCCTGTAAATTGGTGAGCACTACCACATCGAAAGCATCGGGTTGGGTTACCAGTTTCATGCACAGGTCATCCACAATAATATCATCTGCTTTCAGATCGGGGTATGATTTGGCAACCTCATAAAAACATTCTAAAAACAACCCATCGGTTATTTTCATAATGTTGGACTTATGCCCGCAGCTAACGCGTCTTGCTTTTTTTAGTCTTGCCATCTCAAAAGCGTACCTTATCACCTGTTCGCTCCCCGGACGGGTGATGAAGCGCCGGCTCAAAGCCACATCATGAGTGAGCATATGTTCAATACCACCATACGTATCCTCAATATTTTCCCGTACAACCGTAATATCAATAGGTATTCCCGCTTTCGAAAAAACCGTATCTACCCCGTGCAGGGTTTGAAACACTCTTTTGTTCGCAAAGGTGTTCCATGTTTTGCGGGCGGTAACATTTATGCTTTTTACGCCTTTTCCTTTGGGGGTTTCCATAGGCCCTTTAAACAAAAGGCCAAGGTTTTCAATGGCAAGTTTGGCCTCAGGAGTCATTCCGTTAGAAAAGCCCTTATCGAAAACCCATTTTCCCATATCCACAAACTCGTATTCAAGGGGAACTTTATTGGCGGCAAATATGCTTAAAGTGGCGTCCATGATCTCGGGTCCTATCCCATCTCCTTTGGCTACGGCAATTTTCATGATTAAAGACGTTTAATATTAAAAAATATATAAGGTTAAAAAGCAATTGATTTGCCGGCAAAGGTAAATGTGTTTTAATTAGTATAGAAAATTCCTGCTAATTCCCCGGCCTGTCATTGTTTTTTGCTATTTTTAAGCCAAACTTTGGTAAAGCAATGGCATCAAAAGTAACGGAAGGGGTAACAGTAACGGTTGAAACATTCTATCAGCCGGATTACAGCAATCCCTTAAGCGGCGAATTTATGTTTGCTTACCGTATCACATTGCAGAACAATAATGCGTTTCCCGTAAAGTTGCTTCGCCGGCACTGGTATATTTTTGACAGTAACGGCACTCAGCGGGAAGTAGAGGGGGAAGGAGTTGTGGGGGTACAACCACAAATTAATCCCGGCGAGCAATACCAGTATGTTAGTGGCTGTAACCTCCGCACAGAAATGGGTAAAATGTACGGAACCTACGTAATGGAAAATATTGCTTCCAAAAAGCAGTTCAGTGTTAAAATACCGGTATTTGACATGATCGTTCCTTTTAAGATGAATTAGCAGCTTTTTCACTATAAATGTCTTACCTTCGCCTGTCTGCCCGTTAAATCAATCTTTACCCGGCTGGGTACCGGAAAGCTTACCGGGATTTTGAAATTTATTACTCCAAACAAACGTTATAGTTAATTGTGCGGCACAACGCCATTCAAATCAGGAAAAATTAAATTAAATGTACAAGGTTACCTTTAACAATAAGAACAAAGTATTCTTTAATGCGCTGAAAGCAAATGTTGACCAGTATTTCATTGACAACAAGATTAAAAAAACCGGCAACTGGAAATTGTATTTAAAATCGGCGGTGCTTATACCGGCTGCCATATTAATATACCTTTCGCTGATATTGCTTCCGCTTAACATTTTTACCGGCATTTTGCTGAGCGGCTTATTTGGCTTTACGCTGGCCAGCATAGGCTTTAATATCATGCACGATGCCTGCCACGGCAGCTATTCTACGCGCAAATGGGTGAACGACATGTTCGGGCTCAGTATGAATGCTCTTGGCGGAAATGCATTCCTGTGGAAGCTGAAGCATAATATTGTTCATCATACCTATACCAATATTGATGGTATTGACGACGATATCAATAATATGCCCTTCATGCGTGAATGTTCTACACAACCCTGGAAGCCCATTCACCGGTACCAGCAGTTTTATATGTTTTTTCTTTATGGGTTCACTTCTCTTTTCCTGTTGTTCATAACCGACTACATTAAATACGTTACACGTAAAGTGTATACAACCCCTTTAAAGCCGATGGATATGAAAGAACACCTTACATTCTGGATATCCAAGCTGCTGTATATAGCCATTACCATCGTTATTCCTATACTGGTAGTTGGCTGGCAGGCCTGGCTGTTGGGATTTCTGGTGATGCATTTTGTTTTGGGCTTAACGCTTGCAGTAGTATTTCAGCTGGCGCATGTGGTAGAGCATGCAGAATTTGAAGTGGCCGGCATTGAACCTAAAAAAATTGAGAACGAGTGGGCGATACACCAGGTAAAAACCACGGCCAATTTTGCGGCAAACAATAAATTCCTTTCATGGCTTGTGGGCGGGCTCAATTTCCAGATCGAGCATCATTTGTTCCCGCGCATCAGCCATGTGCATTACCCCGCCATTAGTAAAATAGTTGAGCAAACCTGCCGGCAGTTTGATTTGCGATACATCTATTACCCTTCACTCGGATCGGCAATTGCGTCACATTACCGGTTCATGAAACAGTTGGGGCAAAAGCCATAGCAAACCATTCATTCCAAAATAATATTAAGAAAAGGTGGCGATTTCATAAAGTCGCTGCCTTTGTTGTTTATATGAAATGAACTTCTTTATATTCGATGGATATTTGGCTTTTAATGATCGCTATAAAAATTGAGAAGACAGTTAAATACAAGCGAATTGCCTGTTGATTGCATAAAAGACCTTAAAAACAATTACAGCAGCCGTTCCCTGTTGCGTTATCCCGGTGGCAAAACGAGGGGGGTAGATTTTATAACCCGTTTTTTCCCGCAGCGACTCGACAGACTTTTGTCGCCTTTTTTGGGTGGCGGATCTATTGAGCTGGCTGTTGCAACCAGGGGAACAAAAGTGTACGGCTATGATATTTTTTCTCCGCTGGTAGAATTCTGGCAGTGTCTTATTGCGAAGCCCCGTGAACTGGCTCGGGAGGTTGAAAAATATTTTCCGCTTCCCAGGCACCGTTTTTACGAACTGCAGAAAACGCAAACCCGTTTCAAAACCAGGTTGCAAAGAGCGGCAGTATATTATGTATTGAACCGCTCTTCTTTTTCGGGCTCAACGCTTTCAGGTGGTATGTCGCCCCATCATCCCCGGTTCACTGAAACAGCGATCGAAAGGCTCCGCAATTTTTATAACCCCAATGTTACCGTTACAAAAGGAGACTTTAAACAATCGCTGGCAGATCATCCGCATACATTTGCCTATCTGGATCCGCCTTACCTGGTAGAAAGCGCTTTGTATGGCCGCAAAGGCGATGCGCATAAGGGCTTTGACCATGAAGGATTGGCAGGGATATTAAAGCAAAGAGAACACTGGATCTTATCGTATAATGATTGTGAGCAGATCAGGGAAATGTATGAAGGCTTTCACACCCTTACCCCCAACTGGAAATACGGCATGAGCAATAATAAAAGCTCTAAAGAGATCCTGATCTTCAGTAAGGATCTTAAAATTGAGGGGTATCCGGTTTGCCGATGATTGGAGAAAGAATTTAATGCTACCCCTTTCTTCAAAACTGCCTTTGGCGGCCCCATATTGTCGTTCCCTTCAGGGCTTCTTCCTTCGTTAAGGCATTTTTAAATCTCATCGGGCTTAACGGCTTTACCATATTTTTACAGCAGAAAAATGTACGCCATGTATAATAAAGAGCAAACGCAGCATTTACAGCAGCAAACGGTTTCTTTTTTAAAGCATACGGAAAAGGAGGTTGGTGCACCGGCAATTGATGAATTGCGCAGCGTGCTGCGTTTCCACGAATATCGCTATTATGTCCTGAATGATCCTTTGATCGCTGATGCGGAATATGACCAGTTATACAAGGCACTGGAAAAAATTGAAACCGAGAACCCGCGACTCATCATTCCCGGGTCGCCTACCCAGAGGGTGTCCAAAGGATTGATCAAAGATTTTCCCAAAGTGCAGCACCTGGTACCTATGTTATCGCTTGATAATTCATACGATGCAGCAGACCTGGTTGACTTTGACCGCAAAGCAAGAGAACTGAGCCGGCTGGAGGTAATGGAATATTGTGTTGAGCCTAAATTTGACGGGGCCAGCATTTCATTGATATACGAAAACGATTTGCTGGTGCGCGGCGCTACCAGGGGTGACGGGGTGGTGGGAGACGATATTACAACCAATATCAGGCAGATCAGGTCAGTGCCATTGTCGGCAAACTTTTCTTCCTTCGGGATACAGCAGATTGAAATACGGGGTGAAGTGCTGATGAACAAAAATCATTTTAAAGACTACAATGACAGGCTCGAGGAACAGGGCGTAGCCCGGCTGGCCAATCCCCGGAATGCCGCCGCCGGTTCATTGCGTATCAAAGATCCTAAGGAAGTGAGCCGCAGGAACCTTGAGGCATTCCTTTATCACATAAGCGATGTAAACCTTTTGCCAAAGCATGAGTTACCTCCTGCATTGCAAACCCACAGCGGTTCATTAAACATGCTATGGGAGCTGGGATTCCGGAGTCCCGAAAAAGAAAAGAAAGTGTTTAAAGGTATAGCTCCGGTAATTGAGTATTGCGAAGCGTTTGAGCAGCAAAGAGACGAACTGCCTTATGAAATTGACGGCATGGTAATTAAAGTGAACCAGCTTGAAATGCAGGAGAAACTGGGCATGACCACACACCATCCCCGTTGGGCCATTGCCTATAAATTCAAAGCCCGCCAGGGTACCAGCAAGCTGAAGGCAGTGGAGTTCCAGGTAGGCAGAACAGGCGCTGTTACCCCTGTTGCAAAAATTGATCCTGTGCAGGTAGGCGGCGTTACGGTAACCAGCATTTCATTGCATAATGAAGAATATATTAAGGAAAAAAACCTGCAGTTGGGCGATACCATTTTAATAGAACGATCGGGGGATGTGATCCCCCAGGTGGTCAAATCTTTCCCGGAGCTCCGGACGGGAAGTGAAGTGGTTATTCATTTTCCGGAATCCTGCCCGGTGTGCGGTTACCGCCTTGAGAAACCACAGGATGAAGCCGTATGGCGGTGCAACAACAGCAATAACTGCCCGGCTCAGATCGTAGAGCGCATCATTCACTTCAACAGCAAAGATGCAATGGACATCCGTGGGCTGGGCGATGCTATTGTAAGAAAATTTTATACACTGGGCTACCTCAAAGACATTCCCGGCATTTATCATCTGCCATTCCATAAGATCAGGGAACTGGAAGGCTTTGGTGAAAAAAGCGTAACCAATATGCAGGCAGCGATTGAAGCGTCAAAAAAGCAACCGCTGCACCGGCTGATATACGGGCTTGGCATCCGTTATATAGGCGAAACCACAGCCAAAGTACTGGCACAGGAAGTAAAGCATTTGTTGGATTATACGCATTTTACCGTTGATCAGCTACAGGAAATGGAAGATGTAGGTCCCAAGGTTGCAGAGAGCGTATACCAGTTTTTTCACAACGATCAAAACATACAATTGCTGCAACGGCTGGAAGAGATCGGGCTGCAGCTTAAAAATGAAAAGAAGCAGCTGCACACCGGCAGCACGCTTACCGGACAAACTTTTCTTTTTACGGGCACGCTCAATAAGCTTAAAAGAAGCGAAGCTGAAGCAACCGTGGAAAAAAATGGCGGTACTGTTCTCAGCGGGGTGAGCAGTAAATTGAATTACCTTGTTGTAGGTGAGGATGCAGGCTCCAAGTTTGAAAAGGCAAAAAAGATAGCTACCATAAAAATCATTAGCGAAGATGAGTTTTTGGGCATGATCAGCGGGGGCGGCTGAATAGCGGCTTTTCATAGGGTAACCATGACAGAAAGTTTGGGTATAAAAATAAATATGTGAAGCCATTCTAATTTAGTAAATTTATAATACCTAAAAACATCTCCTTATGATAAAGAAAATTGCCGGGGAAACATGGAAGCCATTGCAGTTCTCCGGGTGGAAGCAGCTTCGAAAAAAATATGCAGTCTCCAACCTTGGCAAAGTAGCCAGCTATACCGATGACATTTATGCTGATGGCCAGTTGCTCAGCGGATCGCTCACTACAGGCTACAGGAGCCTGAATCTCCATCGCCCCAACAATAAAGGCACCCTTTACATTCACCGGGAGATTGCGCGCTTGTTTTGCAAAAAGCCTTCACCCAAACACCAGTTCGTCATTCACCTCAACTATAATAAAACAGATAACAAATCCTCCAACCTTAGGTGGGCTACCCCGGGCGAAGTAAGCCGTCACCAGCAAAAAAGCCCTGCCAAGATCGCCTATAAAAAAATACAGGCAAACCGTTCCTCCGGCTTAAAGCTCAACAGCAACCAGGTGAGCGCTATCAAAAAAACCATTGCCGATCCCAAACGCAAGCTCACCTATAAGCAACTGGCAGAAAAATACGATGTGAGCGAAATGACACTGTACAGAATTAAGAGCGGCGAAAACTGGGCGCGGGTGAAATAGGAAGTGATGAGTGGTCAGTCGTCAGTGACTTATTATTTTAACAGGTCTGTTTTCCCGCTGCGTTTTTTTGCCATTGGGTTATTTAACCTTCTTATCTTTGCTTCAGTTGAAATTTATTAATCAATACCCGATGATACAGCCAGCTACAGTGCGGTTTCTTAAAAACCTTTCCAAAAACAACAATAAGCCCTGGTTCGATCTTCACAGAAAGGAATATGAAGCTGCCCGCAAAGATTACGAAGATTTTATTCAATCGGTTATCGACGCATTTGGCAAAACCGACCCATCCATAGCGCCTTTAATTGCAAAGCAATGCCTGTTCCGTATTAACCGGGATATCCGCTTCAGCAAGAATAAAACGCCCTACAAAAAAAATTTTGCGGCCAGCATTAACCGGGGCGGTAAGAAATCCATTTTTGCCGGCTATTATTTTCACCTCGAACCCGGTAACAGCTTTGTGGGTGGCGGCATCTGGATGCCCATGCCTGCAGAAACGCAAAAAATAAGACAGGAAATTGATTACTGCTGGCCGGAGTTCAAAAAAATAATCACTGCAAAGAAGTTTAAAGCCATTTACGGTGATTTGGATAATGAGCCGGAGATCACTCTGGTTAATGTACCTAAGGGATATGCCAAAGATAATCCGGCGGCACAATACCTTAAGCTGAAAAGCTGGATTGCAATGCAGGCAATTGATGATGCATCCCTTGGTTTGGGAACGCTTTTAAAACATACTGTGCAGGCATTTGGCGCCATACAGCCACTGATCTGGTTTTTGAACCGTGCTATAGAGGAATAAAGCTGTTTTTAAATTAGCTCACCCCTTTTTTCCACACAACGTTAAGTGCAGTGATCATTACAATAAATTATTGTTCACCAGGTATTCAGCGATCTGTACCGCATTGGTAGCCGCCCCTTTGCGCAGGTTATCGCTAACGATCCACATATTCAGGGTGTTGGGCTGCGATTCGTCCCTTCTTAATCTTCCTACAAATACATCGTCTTTTTCATGTGCATCTTTAGGCATGGGGTACAGGGCGTTGGACGGATCATCCACCACCGTTACGCCGGGCGCTTTGCCAAGCATTTCTTTTACTTCGCCTAAATCATAATCCCGCTCAAACTGTATATTCACGCTTTCACTGTGCCCGCCCACCACCGGGATACGAACTGTTGTAGCGGTTACCCGGATGCTTTCATCTCTTAGTATCTTCCGGGTTTCATTTACCATCTTCATCTCTTCCTTGGTATAGCCGTTATCGAGGAATACATCAATTTGGGGTATTACGTTCATGTCAATAGGATATTTGTACGCCATGGGGTATGCGTTGCTATCTCCTTTAACCGCATGGTTTCTTTCACCCTGCATTTGCTCTACTGCTTTTACACCGGTGCCGGTAACGCTCTGGTAAGTGCTAACTACGATTCTTTGTATGTTGTATTTTTTATGCAATGGGTTGAGCGCCACTACCATTTGTATGGTGGAACAGTTCGGGTTGGCGATGATCTTATCTTCTTTCGTTAAGGCATCGGCATTGATTTCGGGCACCACTAATTTTTTAGAAGGGTCCATACGCCATGCAGAAGAGTTGTCAATAACCGTAATGCCTGCTGCCACAAACTGCGGCGCCAATGCGAGGGAAGTGCTTCCACCGGCCGAGAACAGGGCCACGTCTGGCTTTGCAGCAATAGCATCGCCGGCGCTTACTACCTTATAATTTTTGCCCTTAAAAGCTACCTCCTTTCCAATGGATTTTTCCGAGGCAACGGGGATCAATTCTGTTACCGGGAAATCCCTTTCTGCCAGAACCTGTAACATTTTAGTGCCTACTAATCCTGTGGCGCCTACTACTGCAACTTTCATTTTTGGTTTATTTTATGGTTTTAGTTTTGATGCACCGCATTAAAAAAGGCCTTTCCTGTTCCGGAAAGGCCTTGAATATATTCGGTCATACCATACACTCTTTAACCCTTCCTTTGCAGGAACTGTTTCTTTGTGCGTTTGGTATGCTTCTTTAATTTCAACATGGTGGCGGCAAAGGTAATCAGCCTGTACGATTCTTCCAAAAATTAAAACAAATACTTCGTGCTTTTTGTATGAAGCCACAAAGGGGTATAGTGTATACAGTCTTAATCTGCCCTGCTTTTTTTTCTCCCCGCCTGTGCAACAAAAAGAAGACTGCTTTTTTGGGCCTCTTTAATTCGATACATTTGCCCTGATCAAATTTTTAAAGAGCATGCGAAAAGGGTTTATTATTACCGCTTTGATCTGTGTGCTGGTAACGGGTTATCTATCGTATGTGGTAAGCCAATGGTGGCTGGTGGCTTTTGTGCCGGTGGTTTTGCTTGTTGTGATGGGTATTTATGATATGATGCAAACAAGGCATTCCATTATGCGTAACTATCCTGTTGTGGGGCGGTTGCGCTACTGGATGGAGGATATCAGGCCTAAAATGTATCAGTATTTTATAGAATCGGATATTGACGGGCGCCCCATTAACCGTATTGACCGTTCAACCATATACCAGCGGGCCAAACGGCAAATGGATACCATGCCTTTTGGTACGCAGCTCAATGTGTACGAAGAAGGATATGAATGGCTGAGTCATTCTGTTGCTCCCAAAGACTTCAATACCTTAAACCACGACCCGAGGATCCTTATTGGAAATAAAGATTGCCGGCAGCCTTATTCGTCCAGTATCTTAAATGTGTCGGCAATGAGTTTCGGATCCCTCAGTCCCAATGCTATTGAAGCATTGAATGCAGGCGCTAAAATAGGGGGGTTTGCGCATAATACGGGTGAAGGAGGCATCAGTTCCTATCATCTCAAACATGAAGGTGATATTATATGGCAGATCGGAACAGGCTATTTTGGTTGCAGGAATGAAGACGGCGGCTTTTCAGCAGAAGTGTTCAAGAAGAATGTTGACAGGCCGCAAATTAAAATGATAGAACTCAAGCTTTCGCAAGGCGCAAAACCCGGACATGGCGGCATTTTACCGGCAAAAAAGAATACGCTTGAAATTGCTACCATCCGTCATGTGCAGCCGCATACCACAGTGTATTCGCCACCTTACCACAGTGCTTTTGATTCTCCGGAGGGACTGGTATTGTTTATACAGCAGCTCCGGGAATTATCGGGCGGGAAACCCACCGGTTTTAAATTATGCATCGGGAAAAAAAGTGAATTTGTGGGGATATGCAAGGCAATGGTTGAGCTGGATACCTATCCCGATTTCATTACGGTAGACGGCGGTGAAGGGGGTACCGGCGCCGCACCACAGGAATTTTCCAATTATGTGGGAGCTCCTTTGATGGATGGTTTGGCCTTCGTGCACAATATGCTGGTAGGCTTTGGGATAAGGCAGCATATTAAAATAATTGCTTCCGGGAAAATTTTATCGGGTTTCCATATATTGAGAGCAATAGCTCTTGGTGCAGATGGTTGCAACAGTGCAAGGGCCATGATGATGGCTCTGGGCTGTATACAGGCACTGGTTTGTAATACCAATAAGTGCCCCACCGGGGTTGCCACACAGGATCCGCAGTTAACAGTTGGATTGGTGGTAGATGATAAAAAGCACAGGGTAGCCAATTATCATGAAGACACCATCAACTCTTTCATAGAGCTTACCGGGGCCGCAGGCCTGGACGATTACAAACAACTGACCCGATCACATATTTACCGCCGTGTATTCATGAATGAAGTAAGAACGTTTGAAGATATTTTTCCGTCGCTGCAACCCGGCTGCCTGCTCAATGGCAATATACCTGAAAAGTATAAGCAGGATATAGAGACGGCAAGTGCAGACAGGTGGTGAGGGGGGAGGGTGTTACAGGTTGCAGGTTACAAGGTTGAAGGGGAGCGTTTCAGGATACAGGTTTCAGGTTGCATTCACTATTGCCTGTTCACTATTCACCACTCACTACTCACTACTGACCACTCACTATGGGCCTTCCCTCATTTCAACCGCTTTATTTTCACCATCTCTATGCGGGTGTCGCTTACATTGATAATATCAAATTCGTAGCTGTCGATAATAATTCTTTCCTTGATCTTTGGTATCATTTCGTGGTGCTGGATGATATATCCCGAAAGGGTTTCCGATTCTGTATCGCCAAAGTAGAGATGATATTTCTGATTTAAATAATCCAGCTCAAGCCTCCCGGAAAAGATAAATTCATTTTCAGCTATCTGCTTCTCTACAAACTTATCGGTGTCGTATTCATCACGTATTTCACCAAAGATCTCTTCCAGGAGATCTTCCATGGTGATAATGCCGGCAGTGCCTCCAAATTCATCTACTACCCATGCAATACTTTTTTGCTCTTTGGTGAATTTGCTGATCAGGTCCATCGCGCTCATGCTTTCGGGAACAGCCGGGATGGGCAATAGAATAGCCTGTATGCTGCCGGGATTTTTAAAGAGCTCGATCTGGTGGATGTATCCCCGGATGTTATCAATATTGTTTTCATATACTACCAGCCTGCTTAGCTTGGTGTCTATGAATTTTTGCTTTACAGTATCAATTGATGTATTTAGCTCAACAGATTCTATCTCTTTGCGGGGTATCAGGCACTGGCGTATTTTAACGGAAGGAAGCTGTAGCGCATTTTCAAAAAGCTGGGTATTCATATCCTGGGCGCCGTCCGACTGATCTTTGTGCTGCTGGATAAAATGCTCAAGGTCAACCGGTGAAATAGCGGCTTTTTTTTGATCGGATATCCTGATGTTGAATAAATAGGTGAGGATCCATTCCGAGATGCTGATAAAAAAGGATGCAACAGGGTATAGAATGCTATGAAAAAAATCAAGTATGCCCAACTGGGCGAAAATGGATAATACGGAATCGTTTTTTGCCCTGAATAAAGCCTTAAAGGAAAATTGAACAATGAGAAGAATTAAAGTGGAGAGCAGGGTTTCAAAGATAAGCCTGAGGTATTTTATATAGGACGAGGATGATGCAGCAAGATGCTTTTCAATCCAGTCCCACAAAGGCGCAAGAAATTCACCTACCAGCAACCCGTATATCACAACTGCCAGGCTAAGTCCTACCAGAGTGGTTCCTATGAACTTTACAGGTTGTTCCAGCAATTGCGATAATATCCTGCCGCTGCGCAATCCCTGCTTCCTTTTGAGCTCGAACGAAAATTTATTGGCCGATACAAATGCCACTTCAATGCCGGCAAAAAAACCAACCAGCAGTAAGGTTAAAATAATCCCCACCAGTTTTAATATATCAACATCGGCCATATATCAAATATAATAAATTGATTAATAATTGTTTAATCGGAGGAAAAGGTAAGCATTGAATATATTGCAAACAATAGCCATATATTGCTTTTTATAGCATAATCAAAACGGAACAGGAAGGGATATAGTGTTTATGAACAGGATTTAGTATTAAATATACCCGAAGGTGCTGAACGTGAGACGTGAGAGATGTGAATGGTGAATAGTGAATGGTGAGGCTGCTTTTTACCGTCTCACGCTTATCGTTTCACGAGGTAAGAATGCCTTCCGCCTGCCCCGTCCGACTGGCATCTGCCGGGCGGGCGACCGGGCCGTTCGGTCGGGGTGAGCCGTGAATAATGAATCCACCCGTTCTTACCTTTCACTTCTCACAACATTCAACACTGCCTATTCACTTCTAAAGATGTCCGTGATTATCTTATCGGCTTCCCGGCAGGCATCTTCAAGATTGTTGTTTACAATAGTATAATTAAAATGATCTTTAAAAGATAATTCGTAAGATGCTTTATTTACTCTTGCCTCAAGCGATTCCGGGGTTTCCGTTCCCCTGCTTTCGAGCCTGTTCTTTAATTCCTTAACGGAAGGGGGCTGAATGAAAACAGAATACGATGTTTCGGGATAACGGCGTTGTATATGCAATGCGCCTTTTACATCAATGTCTAACACGGGTATCTTTCCTGTTTTCCAGATGCGTTCCAGCTCATCCTGTAAAGTGCCGTAATATTTCCCTTCATATACCATTTCCCATTCTACAAACTGGTCCTGTTGTATTTTTTGCTGAAATATTTCTTTGCTCAAAAAGTAATAGTCTTTACCATTTTGCTCATTCTCTCTTGGCGGTCGGGTAGTGGCAGATACAGAAAATGAAAGCTGATGTAGATATTTTCGCAGGAGGTAATGTACAATGGTGGTTTTGCCTGCACCCGAAGGAGCTGTAATGATAATGATCTTATTTTGATTCATGCGTTATAGAGTTAAAGAGGGCTTTCCGTATCTTTGAAAATAATAATAATAATAAAACATGGCACTATTTTTTGAATGGGACCCTGTTAAAGCAAAAACTAATAAGCAAAAACATAAAGTTACATTTGAAGAGGCTGCTTCTGTTTTTGGTGATGAAACTCTTTAACAATTGAAGATATCGAGCACTCTGCTAATGAAAAAAGAGAGATAACTATTGACAAATCCATATACGATCAACTTTTGGTTATTGTACATACAGTAAGAGGCAGAAATATCAGGATCATAAGCGCAAGAAAAGCAAATAAAGATACAGATACTGTAAACGAAGCCTTACGCGCCCTGGCTAAGATTGCTGCTCTCAAAAAACAACGAGTTGCTTAACGCTGCCGGTATATCATCCTTACAGATAGATACGCAGTATGATATCGGTATTTAAATCAGGATATTCAGATACGCTGTATTTGCGCACCCAGCTGTTGCAGCCGTTTATCAATATATTGATATCCCCTGTCTATCTGCTCAATATTCTGTATGATACTTTTGCCTTCGGCGCTGAGCGCTGCAATAAGCAAAGCAACGCCGGCGCGTATATCCGGACTGCTCATGGTAATACCCCGCAGGTGGTGTTGCCGCCCCAGCCCTATTACCGCAGCCCGGTGCGGATCGCAAAGAATGATCTGCGCGCCCATATCAATGAGCTTATCAACAAAGAACAAACGGCTTTCAAACATTTTCTGGTGCACCAGTACCGAACCTTTAGCCTGGGTAGCTACTACCAGTACTATACTTAATAAGTCGGGTGTAAAACCCGGCCAGGGATGATCGTAAATGGTCATTACCGAGCCATCTAAAAAAGTTTGGATCTCATACGAATCCTGTTCAGGAATATAAATATCATCGTCTTTGCATTCCAGTTGAATACCCAACTGCCGGAATTTTTCAGGTATTTGCCCTAAATGCGGTATCCCCGCTTTTTTTATGGTGATCTCGCTTTGCGTCATAGCCGCCAGCCCAATAAAAGAGCCCACCTCGATCATATCCGGCAGCATGGTATGTGTGGTTCCGCTCAATTGATCCACTCCTTCAACCGTAAGCAGGTTGGAACTTATACCACTGATGCGGGCTCCCATCCGGTTCAGCATCTTACACAATTGCTGTACATAAGGCTCACAGGCAGCATTATATATAGCGGTAGTGCCTTCCGCCAAAACCGCCGCCATCACAATATTGGCTGTTCCTGTTACGGATGGCTCATCAAGCAGCATATCCGTGCCTTTCAAAGAAGGCGCTTTGAGGTGAAAGAACCCGTCCTGCTGATGATAATCGAATTGCACGCCTAATTTTTCAAAACCAATAATATGGGTATCCAGGCGTCTTCTTCCGATTTTATCGCCTCCCGGCTTGGGAATGAACGCTTTCTTAAACCGGGCCAGCAGCGGACCGGCCAGCATTACGGAGCCCCGTAGCCTTCCGCTTTTTTTACGGTAGGTTTCGCTGTGCAGGTAATCAATATTCACATCGTCCGCCGTAAAAGAACAGGAATGCCGGTTGTGACGTTCGATTTTTACATTCATTTCCCCCAGCAATTCTATCAGCAGGTTTACATCCAGTATATCCGGTATGTTATGTATGGTTATCTTTTCAGGCGTAAGCAAAACGGCACTGATAATTTGCAGTGCCTCGTTTTTGGCGCCCTGGGGTATTATTTCGCCTTTGAGTTTTTTTCCGCCTGTTACTTCAAATGAATGCATATTCCCTATAATGAATGCAAATATAAAACCCCGGCAGTTTGTTCACACAGCCGGGGTTCTTTATTTTTAGCGTTGCCAGTTTATTTGAATCTTTTTTTATAGTGCTTCCCGCTCTTGCCATTGCGGTCGTTACGGTCGTTTCTACCTCCGCCCCCATTATTGCGTTGCTGGTAACCACCCTTGCCTCCACGTTGAAAGCGGTTGCCTTCCCTGCTGTCCCGCTCACGATAAGCCTTTACAAATGGCGTATTGGTAAATTCAAGCTGACCGTCGGTAATGGCATTTAATTCACTGCGGATACCATCATCGTGCACCAGTTCCTTATGCCATGTGTTGTAAGCAAGCTTCATGTAATAGGCAATGGAATTGGCAAAACCCGAGCGCTTTTCCTGGTTTTCTTCTTTCAGTGCTTTGTTAATGACCAGCTCGAGGTTCTTTCCGAGATGTGAATATTTGGGATATTTTTTAGGGTAAGGCAATGGCGTGGGTCTGGGTCTTAACGTTTCCCGTGTGGGAATAGGATACGGACTATCAACATCCAGTTTAAAATCGGATATTAAAAAAAGATGATCCCATAATTTATGCCGGAAATCTTCCACGTTCTTAAGATGGGGGTTCAGAAAACCCATCAGTTCAATAAGCGCCTGGGCATTTTTTTGCCTTTTTTCCCTGTCCTCAATCGTTATTACGTAATCGATCATCTTCTGAATATGACGGCCATATTCCTTCATAATAAGATGATTCCTTGTAGTATTATATTCCATGTGTAAATTCAATACTGACAAAAATACGAAAGAGTTGGCAACTTTAGGGCGCTTACCAACTCTTTTATGAGGATTATATCGTTTGTAGCCGTAAACGGGCTATCTGATCAGCAAACGGCTTATATGCCGGCTTTTTGTAGCGGTGTTGGTTACAAGCACAAAATATAATCCCGACTGGTATCTTTTTATGAAGCTGAGTTTGTATTGCCGCCCGCCGTTTGGAGCAATATTGCTCTTTTCAACCACCTGCCCGGTACTGTTTACCAGCTCAACCTGCAGGTTATGCTTTGGTATGCTGTTGAACTGCAGGGTGATCTCCTTTTCTGCAGGATTGGGAAAGATGCTGAATCCTGTTTGTTCCGGGGTTTCTACATTAACGGAAACAATAGCAGAATACTGCACTTTACCCCGGGCATCTGTTTGCTTTAAGCGGAAATAGATTTTACCGTTGGCCGACGACGGAACAGCGTAGTCAAACTCATATTTTACAACTGTACTGTGTGAAGCCGGCATCTGGCTCTGCATGGCGCCAATGCTGCCGAAGTTGTAACCGTTAAGGCTTACCTCTGGCGTGTACAGGATATCGTTCTCCTCTCTTTCTTTTATCCAGCTCAGTTCAATATTGCTGTTACCGGCTTTGCGAGCCGAAAACGTTAGCTTTCCTTCCGGAAGTACGCTCATCGGGCAATAGGTATAGGTAGCGCTTACGGTTACCTCGGTATTGAGGGTTACGATCCTTTGCGTATATCTGCCACCAATACCCTGAGCCAGAAGAGACGCAATAACATCGTAGTTGTAAATTACTGATCCGGCACCGGTGAATAGTCCAAAATCCGAAGGGTCAACAGCCTGGGTAAAAGTACGGGGGTGATCTACGCCATCCGTATCTTTAAATACAGGTGCTGCCTGTATTTCGGCCCAGTAATTAGAATGATCAACATTAGGCCCGTTGCTGGCCCATGGCGGAGTACTGGTTTCTACCGCAGGATTGTCACTGGCGCCAATATTAATATTAGGAAATACAACAGCGGTATCCAGCATAATGGTACCTCCAAGCCCCGGACCACTGATATAGTCGGTTCTGAAATAGGTTATTTTATAAGTAATAGGAGCACCTACGTCATTGATCACTTCCAGCAAGGCATAGCCTAAAGTAGAAATGCTTAAATCTACTGCCATTAATGTACCGTCTGCAGGATTGAATTTGATCGGAGCATAAATGACATCCGTTAAGCTGGCGAGGTTTGTAGTGTAGCTTTTAGTTACAGTTTGAAACGGCTCTCCATTAGGGCATTGCGCGTGGGATACCTTATTCCAGTTCAGCAAAGCATATACTATAACAAAGCAAATGCGTAGAATTCTAAGCCTCATAGGTATGGATTTTAGTTTACGATAGGTTTGGATATAAAGGAAATCGTTTTGGATATTGCCGGTATCACATCTCCATCAATGACATTTTACCGGTGAATAAAGCAAGCCGATTACCTTTGCAACAATACATTAATAATAACGCGGCGGATGGCTGATAATTACCCTGGTAAAGCCGTTGGGAATGACATTTAAAAATGTGTTTATTTTAATCAATTGTAAATCATGAAAGTGACCATATACGGGGGTGTTGGCTTTTTACCAAAGGAGAAAAATTTTGATGGATTTATTCACAATATGATTATGGCGCTTTGCCGGCAGCGCACTTCTGATTCCTTTGTTTTTTTATCTTATGCCAATGCATTTTCGTTGCCCGGTAACGGATCAGCTGTTCCCATCCGGGTTCCTTTGTTTGCAAGACCCGTAACCCATATATGGCTTAACAATAAAGTGGCATCGGTAATTAAAAAAACGGGCACAGATATACTGATCTCACTCAAAGGTTACCCCTTGCCAGCTCCTGTTCACCAGGTACTCATTATATCCGATGCCGGGGATCGTAAAGCAGTAAGAGCTGCAGCCAGGTATATACAGGAGGGTAAACGGTGCCACATCATTGCTTCATCGGGTTCTATGAAAGACAAACTGGTTAAAGAAACCATACCCGAAGCCGCTGTTTTTGTATTGCCGCAGGCTCCGGGCTCAATGTATCGGCCTGTTGACTGGGAGAAAAGAGAAGCAGTAAAAAATAAATACGCCGCCGGCAGGGAATATTTTTTGATGCCGGTATCGCACACTCCCCATCACCACATTATCAATGCATTGAAAGCTTTCTCACAGTTCAAAAAATGGCAGCAAAGCAATATGCAGCTCATTTTATGGGGTAACCTTTTGCATGATAAAAGAATACAGGATCTGCTGCCAACCTATAAATACAGGAATGACGTAAAGATCATGGGAAATATGCATAATAATGCTGACTATGCAGATGTGGTGGCATCGTGCATGGCGATGATCTGTTTGCCTGATGTTGATGGAACAGGTGTTGCGCTGGCGGAAGCGCTGCAATGCGGTACGCCGGTCATTGCTGCCCCAACAGGCGCCCTTGCCGAAAGAGGGGGTGATGCCGTGTTGTACTGTAATCCCGCGGATGTTCAAGAACTTGCATCCCATATGATGAAATTATACAAGGATGAAAAATTAAGGCATACACTTATCAGCAGGGGACGGGAGCAGGCTTTGACGTTTAATGAAGCAGTTGCAATGGAAAGGCTCTGGAACTATATTCAGCACGCAGTTACCACGTAAATCCACTTACCTTTGCATCATTTTTATAAGAGTAGTCATGCAAAAATCAACAATTACCATTGATGTTACCCTTGATGAGAATAAGATCCCGCAGCAGATATCATGGAAGGCCAGCGATAGCAGCGCGGCCGATCTGCAGCAGTCCAAAGCCATGATGCTGGCTTTTTGGGATGGACAGGAAAAATCGGCATTGCGCATTGATCTGTGGACGAAGGATATGATGGTAGATGAAATGGGCGACTTTTTTCACCAAACGCTCACGACCATGGCAGATACTTACCGGCGGTCTACGGGTCAAACTGAGCTGGTGGAAGCGATAAAATTGTTTGCAGACGATTTTTATAAAAGATCCCGCGAACTGCTGGAAAAAAGTTAGGCGGCAGGGGTAGTTAATGGTGAATGGTGAAGAGTGAATGATGTGAGGTGAGAAGAGAGAGGTCAATGAGTTTTCGGCCCATCGTTAGTACGTTTAAGCTGAAAGCTGACCGCTGATAGCTCAGAGCCATGGGCAGGAGGTGTGAAAAGTGAGGGATGTGAAAAGTGAGAGGTGAGACTCGCTAATGCCCATTCACGTCTGTCTTCTCACGTTTCACGTTGGATAGCGTTTAACTTATAAAAATCATATTACTATGGCATTGGAACAAATTGTAAACGACCAGATCAAGGCGGCCATGCTGGCAAAAGATGCTGCCAAATTGCGGGGGCTGAGGGCCATTAAAGCGGCTGTTATTATTGCTAAAACCGCCGAAGGTGCCGGAGGCCAGTTGGCAGAAGCCGATGAAACCAAATTATTACAGAAGCTGGTAAAGCAACGCAAAGATTCACTGGAAATTTACCGGCAGCAAAACCGTGCAGATCTGGCGCAAACAGAACAGGAAGAAATTGATGTAATAGAAGCCTTTCTTCCCAAACAGCTAAGCGAAGAAGCGTTAAAGGAAGCATTGGTTAAAATTATTGCCGATACCGGGGCGGCTTCTCCTGCAGATATGGGTAAAGTGATGGCTGCGGCAACCAAACAACTGGCCGGGCAGGCAGACGGCAAAACCATTAGCACCATCGTAAAAAGCCTGTTGGCGAAATAATACTGTAACAAACAATACAACTACACATGTGGATTGATATTGTATTTGCGGTTGCATTGATCATAGCAGTTGTTAAAGGCGCTATGCGCGGCATTGTAATGGCATTGTTTTCATTTGCCGGCTGGTTCATCGGGCTGGCAGCGGCGCTGAAATTATCAGCCGTAGTTGCAGTGTACCTGCAGGAACATACGGGCATCAATGGCAGGTGGCTGCCGCTGATCTCTTTTATATTTGTATTTGTAATAGTGGTATTACTGGTGCAATGGGCCGGCAAAGCAGTAGAAAATCTGTTCGATTTTACATTGTTAGGCTGGGTGAATCGTTTAGGCGGTGCTTTATTGTATACAGGCATGTACGTGTTACTGGGAAGCATACTTTTGTTTTATGCAGACAAAATGCGTTTGATCGGTCCCGAAACATTATCAAACAGCCGTGCTTACGCGCTCACCGCAGGAATAGCTCCCGCTTTGATAGAAGGGTTGGGCGCCATAATACCTGCATTTAAAAATACTTTTCAGGAACTGCAAACTTTTTTTGAAAAGGTGGGGAAAGCGTTTTCAGGTAATAAATGAAGAGAGAAGATGTTCTTCATTAAGGCTGCTTTTTTGCCGTATCTGCAACAGTCCGTATGCTGTCCCGTACAAAAGTGCTATCGTGTGCAACAGCAACAGCACTGTCTCCTGCAGCAATGCCTGTAAATTCCGACTCCGGAACAGGAAGTATACCCTGCGAAGGATTAATGATCTTTATATTCCTGAAATCCTGTGAAGCTTCTAATCCTTTGCCGGGGAGCACAGTACCATCCTTTTTTGTGATCTTTACAGGCTTATCGGTATAAAATATTTCTTTATTCTGATCCCACCACAATTCCTGGCAACGCAGGGTGTCCTGGTTAAACTTTTGGATCACCACCACGCTGTCTTTAAGATACATCTTCTTTTGCCCTTCAATATAACGGCCGTATAAAGCATCCAGCACACTTTCTACCTGCAGTGAGTCGTTATAAAAATCAACATGTAAAGCATTGGGAAACTCTACCCTGGGCAATGTATCCTGGTAACGGTACATTAAGGGAGCGGTAAGTTTAGCCCGCATTTTTCCTGCCTGGCTGAAGTAAGTTTCAATCGATGATGCTTCATCAACTCCTATCTTTTTTTGTGTAAGTTCCCTTATTTCCTGCTCGCTGTTCTCACAGGAAGTAAAAAAAAAGAACATAACAGTGAGGCATAGCCAGGGATAAAAGATCTTAGGCCTCATTGCCATACGGATTATTGGTATGTGCGTTTGATAAACCATATATCGCTCAAAGATAACCCAACGGATATCCTATAAAAATTTTCCCTGAGCGAGTTGTTTTTATTACCCCGGGAACCAATTTCAAAAGCGGTATTGATACTGGTATATTGTCCGGAATATAAGCTGTACCCATATTTACGCACGGGGAAGGAAGCACCGAATGTTACGGCATATAAAGGCAGATTTTTGCCTACTGCTATATAATCGGGACCCATATAAAAGCCTGCGCGGTACTGAACCTGTGCCCAGTAGCTGGTACTTTTATAATTGGGTATCACCGATCCGCCCAGCCTGAACAGCCAGCTGTCCTTTACCTGGTCTTTTTGATCATAATACCGGTAATCCGACCATTGCGACAAGCTATATTCGGCACTTACTGACCATGTAAGGTCTTTTTCAATGGTGATGGCTGCACCGTAAGTAGCAGGCATTATGATTTTGCCTTTGTTATCATCTGAAATATACACGCTGTCTTTTTGTATTTCACCCGAAGAAGCGGTATACTCGAAGCTTTCGCGGATGATCTTCCTTGAGGCATTCAATGAATTTTTAAATTGTGCAAAGGCTCCCAGCTTAAGGCTCAGGTTCTTGCCGATGCGGGTTGAATACTGCGCTCCCGCATGAACAAAAAATCCACCAAAAAAAGTACTGTCAGCCCATTTCCCCTTTTCATACAAAACGCTGTCATTTATGAAAACGCGTTCCGTAACATAGTTTTTACTGCCAAATGAATAACCCGCGTTTATGCCAACTGTAAAATGTTTGCTGCCAATGCCGGTGCCCATATAGGCCTGGTAAGAGCCGCCCTGTCCGCTAAATGTGGTAAGCGCACTGTCTATTCCTGGTAAACGGGTAGCTTCCTGTAGCTCATAATTGATACGCGTAAGCGGGCGCAATCCGATGTTCATGCCCCAGTTGTTCTTTTTAGACAGTGGAAACCCCACCTGTATGTAGGAGGGTATAAGATAGCCTGAGTTGAGCGTACGAACCGGATTGGTGGCTTTAAGGGTGCGGCCGGTGTAGTCAAGACCCACGTCAAATGTGGTATATTTTAAGCGGGCGTATGATGCAGGGTTAACAAAGTTTACGGTTACAGGATCGTAATACGAAGCAGCGGCGCCCCCCATTGCACGGTTTACAATATTTTGTCCAGGCACGATATCTCCCAGTCCGTACCGGGAATAAGGCGAATTTTCCTGTGCGGAAACAGCACCATATTTTACCAGGAAAATTGAACTGAACAAAATAAGTTTTCTGCAGTTAGTTATACTCACTGATCGCATACAAGCCTTTATAGATTAAATGAGGGTCTGCAAATATCTTATTTTTCAGCACTTGAGCAAAATAGGGTGAATCGCCCCCGGTTAAAAGCACGTTAAAGTTGTTATACCGCTCTGAATATGCGTCAATTATACCATCAATTTCTTTTGCCATGCCCAGTATTACGCCGCTGGTTATATTGGTTCTTGTATCATATCCCACCAAAGGAAAATTCCAGTCTGCATTTACCAATGGTAATTTGGCAGTATAATCTTTGAGCGATTTAAGCCGCATTTCCATGCCGGGAGAGATACCCCCTCCCAGGAACTGGTTGTATTTGCTCACAAAATTATAGGTGATGCAGGTGCCTAAACCTATTACAAGATTATGTTTCCCGGGGAAAAAAGAAGCCGCTCCTGCACATAAGGCGAGCCGGTCTGCACCGATGGTTTCGGGTTTTGTAACGGGTGCTGTAAAGGGCAGCCGCGTGAAATTTGAAAGCAAATGAAAGTGCGAATGTTGAGATAGTACCTTTTCTATTTCAATATTGTGATGGATCACTGAAGATAAAATGCTTTTCCCGGGCTTAATTTGCTGCAGGAGACCGGCAATGGTACCGGCTTCCGCATCCTTCAAAACTTCAACAAATTGTAATTCGCGGTCTTTGAACACAGCATATTTAAGTCTTGTGTTACCAAAATCAAAACAAAGCGTCACCATTCATATTCAGATTAACTGGTTTTAGAAAAGCGTTGGAGCACCAAAAGTCTGATAAAAAGTGGTAACTATCCAAACTATCGGGTACATTTCAAATTAATGGGCTGAATGCTGGCATCACACCTTATCTGTCACTAAAGCGCTGCTCCTGCTCCCGTTACCGTAATTTTTGATGTAATTTTACCCAGCGGATCCTGAACCAATACCTGCAATCTGAAAAAGGTCACGCGCTTTAATGAAATATTTTTATCCGTTCAAAGGTCTTTAAGCGAAGTGTTGGCGCTCCATTTCCGCGATCAGGAGGCTTACAAACGCTAAATTTTATCCATGTGCTCCATAACTGTTAATTTCGCTTTTTTAAATGCAGACCATGACAGCAGAGCATCAGCGTCTTTCCGAGAACGCGCAAAAAACAATTCCTCTTGAACAATGGGGACCTTATTTGAGTGAACGTCAATGGGGAACCGTGCGGGAAGATTACAGCACCAACGGCGATGCCTGGAATTATTTTCCTTTTAGCCATTCACACTGCCGCGCTTACCGGTGGGGAGAAGATGGCCTGGCCGGCATTTGCGATTTTTTCGGGAACCTTTGTTTTGGCATTGCTTTATGGAACGGGAAGGATAAAATTTTAAAAGAAAGGCTCTTTGGCCTGGGCAATAGCGAGGGCAATCATGGTGAAGATGTAAAAGAGCTGTATTATTACTTAGACAATATTCCTACCCATTATTATATGGAATATTTATACAAGTATCCCCAGCAGGCTTTTCCTTATGCCGATTTACTGGAACAAAATGCCAAAAGATCGAAGCAGGAGCCTGAATATGAGATTTTAGATACCGGTGTGTTTGACAACAATGAGTATTTCGATGTGCAGGTTACTTATGCAAAGCAAAGCCCCTGCGATATTTTTATTAAAATTGAAATAACGAACCGGGCTGATAAACCGGCCCCCGTAACGGTATTGCCAACGCTTTGGTTTTACAACCGCTGGGCCTATGCAGGTGCGGATGTAAAGCCCCTGATAAAATATCTGAATAAAAATGCGGTACAGGCTTCTCACTATAAGCTGGGAAACTACTATTTCTATTTCCAGGATCCCGCAGATTGCCTGTTTACTGAAAATGAAACCAATACTGAAAAGGTTAATGGAACGCCCAACGAAACGGTTTTTGTGAAAGACGCTTTTCATGATGCCATTATTGAGGGAAAAAACCTCCAGGCATTGCGTGATAAAAAATCAGGGACTAAATTTTCTCCCGTATACAAATTAAAAATTCCCGCAGGTGCAACAAAGACCATTTACTGCAGATTCTCCAATCAAATGGCCGACAATGCTTTTGCAAGGGGTTTTGAACGCGTATTTGCAACGCGTAAAAATGAAGCCGATGATTTTTACTCAACCATATTGCCTGCCGAAATGGATGAAGACATGGCCAAAATACAGCGGCAGGCGTTGGCCGGCTTGCTGTGGAGCAAGCAATATTATCATTTTGATGTGGAACGATGGCTTACTACAAGTGACGGGATAACTCCTGTAAGTGACGGCAAGCAAAACGGGCGCAACCACAATTGGAAACATCTTAAAAATCAGGATGTAATATCTATGCCCGACAAATGGGAGTATCCCTGGTATGCGGCATGGGATCTCGCCTTTCATTGTATTTCAATGGCGGTGGCAGATCCCTGTTTTGCCAAGAACCAGTTGTTGCTGATCATGCGGGAATGGTATATGAAGCCCGACGGGCAATTGCCCGCCTATGAATGGAATTTTAGTGATGTTAACCCTCCTGTGCAGGGATGGGCAGCTATGCAGGTATATTATATTGAAAAGAAAAACGCCGGTAAAGGCGATATTGAGTTTTTAAAAAAAGTTTTTCAAAAACTGCTGATCAACTTTACCTGGTGGATGAACCGCAAAGACCTGAGCGGTAATAATCTTTTTGAAGGCGGCTTTTTGGGACTGGACAATATCGGCGTATTTAACCGGAGTTCGCAATTGGGCAGCAACATGCAACTGGAACAGGCCGATGGTACAAGCTGGATGGGCATGTATGCGCTGAACATGCTGGATATGGCGCTGGAGATTGCCGTACATGATATTGCATTTGAAGATACCGCCACCAAATTTTTTGAGCAATTTGTGCTCATTGCGGAAGCCATCAATGAACATGGATTGTGGAATGAAGAAGACAAGTTCTTTTATGATATATTGTCCATAGCCGGCTCCGAACCGTTGCAGTTGCGCATACAGTCTATCGTTGGGCTTACCACCTTATTTGCCGTATCTACCATAGAAAAAAAGGTATTTGATAAATTAAAGGACTTTAAAAAAAGGATCGGGTGGTTTGAAAATTACCGGAAAAAGAACAATAAATTCTGGCCCAATGAGGAGAAAAGCGACGGAGAAGCCATGCTGTTGTCATTGGTACCCGGGGAACGTCTTGTGTATTTGCTGCAGCACTTGCTGAATGAAGATGAATTTCTTTCTGAAGGCGGCATACGGGCACTGTCGAAGCATCACGAAAAGAACCCGTATAGCATTACGATCAATGGCATCAATTATACTGCACAATACGATCCCGGAGATTCTACTTCCGATTTCTACGGTGGGAACTCAAACTGGCGCGGGCCGGTATGGATGCCTATTAATTATTTAATTATACAATCCATTCGTAAGTACGGTGCTTTTTACGGAAGCGATTTAAAAGTAGAATGCCCGGTAGGATCCGGTACGCAATTATCGCTGGGAGAAGTGGCGGATGAGCTTACAAAAAGGGTAATAAGTATTTTCAAAAAGAATGAGGAAGGAAAAAGAAAGTTGTTCGGGCAGCACAACTGGTTTTATCAAAAGCCCGGCAATGAGCACCTGGTGCTCTTTTATGAATATTTCCATGGCGATGATGGCAACGGGCTGGGCGCTTCCCACCAAACCGGATGGACCTCGCTGGTAGCCGAGCTGATCAATGAATTGCACCACAGCAGCGGAAAGCACAAAACCGACCTGGCATCTGAAGCCGCTACTGCAGAAGAGCAGTCAGCGCTTTAGCCCGGCTGATGAATTGTGACGAAGCGCTATTTATTTTTTACTTTACAATAGGCAGGCAACATGCAAACTATTTTAGGTGCAGGAGGTTCCATAGGCGTTGAGCTGGCAAAGATCCTTCCCGCTTATACAGATACCATCCGGCTGGTGAGCCGCAAACCTCAAAAAATCAATACCGGTGATGAATTATTCCCTGCCGATATTACCAATGCTGCTGACACAGATGAAGCGATAAAGGGTTCTGAAGTAGTTTATCTTACTGTGGGATTTCCATACCGGTTAAAAATATGGCAGGAACGCTGGCCCGCTACTATGCGGAATGTAATTGATTCCTGTAAAAAGCACAATGCCCGGCTGGTTTTCTTTGATAATATATATATGTATGACCGCGATCATCTGCATCATATGACAGAAGAAACGCCTGTTCGTCCTGCCAGCAAAAAAGGAGCGATCCGGCAGCAGATAGCAGATACGCTGATGAATGAGGTAAAACAGGGAGATCTTACTGCGCTTATCGCCCGGTCGGCAGATTTTACCAATGGCAGATCAAGCATGTTACATCAGCTGGTTACAGATAACCTGATGAAAGGTAAAAAAGCGAACTGGCTTGTAAATGCAGATAAAATACACAATTTTACTTTTGTATCTGATGCTGCAAAAGGTACGGCGATATTGGGTAATACGCCCAACGCTTTTAACCAGGTATGGCATTTGCCAACAGACGCCGCTAAATTAACCGGCCGCCAATGGATCGAACTGCTGGCAGCCGAGCTGAATGCAAAACCCCGCTATAGTGTTTTATCTAACACCATGCTGGGATTGCTGGGCTTTTTTATGCCGGTATTAAAGGAAGTTAAGGAAATGACGTACCAGTATGATCGTGACTATTTTTTTGACAGCACTAAGTTTAATGAGCGCTTTTCCTATACCCCTGTTACGGCAAAGGACGCGGTGCATTTGATAACGCTGGAACAGGGTGCTTAAAATCTTTGCAGGCTTCTGCCTAACCAGTACCTTTGCTGCACTTTTTGAAAAGAAAATGCAATGAGTACACAACATTTATCTGAGCAGGAGATCATCAGGAGAGACAAAAGGCTGGAACTGCAAAAGCTGGGTATTGATCCTTATCCTGCCGAAGCTTTTCCGGTTACCCATACGGCAACAGATATAAAAAATAATTTTTCCGAAGAAAACAAAGACCGGTTCACCGATATCAGTTTTGCCGGCCGCATTATGAGCATACGTGATATGGGTAAAGCTTCTTTTGCCGTACTTCAGGATCATTCGGGCAGGATACAGATTTATGTAAAGCGCGATGATATATGTACGGGAGAAGACAAAACACCGTATAATGCAGTATGGAAAAAGTTGTTGGACATAGGTGATATCATTGGTGTAAAAGGTTATGGCTTTATTACCAAAACCGGCGAAACTTCCATTCATGTTACTGCTTTCACGATACTTTCCAAATCGCTCAAACCTTTGCCGGTGGTAAAGGAAGCGGAGGGGCAAAGCTTTGATGCCGTTACCGATCCCGAATTCAAATACCGCCAGCGCTATGCCGATATGATCATCAATCCGCAGATAAGGGATACATTTGTTAAGCGTACCCTGATGATCAATACCATCCGCGAATTTTTAAATGAGCATGGGGCGCTTGAAGTAGATACACCCGTATTGCAGAGCATACCGGGTGGTGCTGCCGCACGTCCTTTTATTACTCACCACAATGCGCTGGATATTCCATTGTATCTTCGTATTGCCAACGAGTTGTATTTAAAAAGGCTGATCGTAGGCGGCTTCGACTGGGTATATGAGTTCAGCAGGAATTTCCGCAATGAAGGAATGGACCGTACCCATAACCCTGAGTTTACCCTCCTTGAATTTTATGTGGCGTATAAGGACTATTTCTGGATGATGAATACCACCGAAAACCTGCTGGAGCAGGTAGCGATTGCCCTGCATCATACTACCGATGTGCCGGTGGGTGATAAGATACTGAATTTTAAAGCGCCTTTTAAAAGGGTTTCCATTTATGAAGCCGTAAAAGAACATACCGGTATTGATATCAGTGAAATGGACGAAGCAGCATTACGGGATACCTGTAAAACGCTTCACATAGAAACCACTCCGGGCATGGGGCGTGGAAAGCTCATTGACAACATCTTTGGCGAAAAATGCGAGGAGCATTATATACAACCTACATTCATTATTGATTACCCGGTAGAGATGAGCCCGCTCACAAAAAAGCACCGTAGCAAATCCGGACTGGTAGAGCGTTTTGAGCTTATGATCAACGGAAAGGAAATAGCCAATGCCTACAGCGAGCTTAATGATCCTGTTGATCAGCGCGAACGTTTTGAAGAACAGGTGAAATTAATGGAGCGGGGAGATGAGGAAGCCATGTTTATTGATCATGATTGTTTGCGGGCCCTCGAATACGGTATGCCCCCCACTGCGGGTATAGGTATTGGTATAGACCGCTTATGCATGCTGTTAACCAACCAGCCGTCTATACAGGATGTACTTTTCTTCCCGCAGATGCGGCCCGAGAAAAGGGAAGGAGAGGATATGAATTTGAAATTTGAGATTTGAGATTGGTTGCAGGGTACAGGTTTCAGGTTGCAAGGCGCAGGGAGCATCCGTTTCAATCCGGCTTATCGTTTCGGATTTTGGGTTTACTGCTTCGGATTTAAGATTTATTGTTTCTTGATGCTTATGTTTTTGTGCTTTGTATTTTATCCGCTGAATAGCTGTATTTGCCTGCTACAACCACCCCGACTTCCTGAAAAAATAATAGAGCAGGCTGCAGACAGCAATGGTAACAATAATTACGGCGTAGTATCCGTAATGCCAGTTGAGTTCAGGCATAAACTTAAAGTTCATACCATAAAAACCGGCGATCATGGTTGGCATAGCAATGATCGCAGCCCATCCCGCAAATTTTTTTGAAGTATCGTTCTGAGATATGGATATTAAAGAAAAATTTGCTTCCAGTGCAGTATTTAATAACTCCCGTGTATTATCTATCATTTCATTGATGCGCACGGCGTGGTCATAGATGTCGCGGAAATAAGGCTGAGTTTCGTTTGATATGCTTTTGATATCAAACCGCATCAGGCGGTTGCAGATATCTATCAATGGCGATACCGCTCTTTTCACTTCCAGCAATTCCCGCTTCAGCTCGTATATCTGTTCCGTGGTTTCCCGGCTGGGCTTCCCCTTGAATATCTTGTCTTCGATCACATCCAACTCCTGCTCCAGCTCATCTACAACAGGGAAATACCTGTCAACAATAAAATCCATGATCGCGTACAATACAAATCCCTGCCCTTTGCCTAAAAGATCAGGCATGGTTTCACAACGCGACCGTACTTCGGTATACGCAACGGAAGAACCATGCCGTATGCTTACAATAAAATTCACTCCAACAAAAAAATGCGTTTCACCAAATTCAATATGCCGCTCAGCTTTCATCTGTGCCGTACGGAGCACAACAAAAATTGAATCGCCATACAATTCTATTTTAGGGCGCTGGTGTGCCCTGTGTGCATCTTCAATAGCCAGGTCGTGTAAATTGAATTCATCCTGCACTTTGCTGAGTATTGCTTCCGATGGTTCATATAGCCCTATCCAAACGAACTTGTCTTTTTCTTTAAGGATATCATGTACATTGTTTAAATCAATATCGGCAAGCCTTTGTCCGCCTGCGTAGGCAGCGCAATTGATAATCTCTTTCATACATTTTTATTTGAAAGAACAAATTCTGTTGCTATTAGAAAGTTCGGGAAAATAAACAAATTGCGCAACAGTAACCGGGTTTCCGGAATTAAAACTGGTTAAGGATAGCCGCACACGACAGACAAATATTACCTTTGCACTGAGATGGTAAGCTTCACTGTATAAATATGCTTGGCTAAAATCCCCGCAAAATACTGCGTTCAAAAAAATGGTTTCTGCAATATGCTCTTATTGAAAGTATCCGGGATCCGCAGGCAGGAAGGAAATGACTTTGTATTGCATGATGTTGGTTTTGCACAACAACATTTGCAGAAAATTGCTATTGCCGGCGCATCCGGATCAGGCAAAAGCACATTGCTGAAAATCATAGCGGGACTGCTTCAGGCTGATGAAGGTGAAGTATGGTTTGAAAATGAAAAAGTAAAAGGGCCTTATGAAAAATTAATACCCGGGCATCCGGGGGTCGCTTATTTATCACAGCATTTTGAGCTGCGCAATAACTACAGGGTAGAAGAGATGCTGAGCTATGCAAACACATTACCGCAGGGGGAGGCTGAGATCTTATACGAAGTTTGCAGGATCGGTCATTTGCTGAAAAGAAGAACGGATGCATTATCGGGTGGAGAGAAACAAAGAATTGCATTGGCCGGGTTGCTCACTGCTTCACCCCGGCTTTTATTGCTGGATGAGCCGTTTTCAAATCTTGACCTGATCCATAAAAACATACTGAAATCCGTTATCAGAGATATTGGTGAAAGACTGAATATTACCTGCACACTGGTTTCACACGATCCCGGCGATACACTTCCCTGGGCAGACGAAATTTTTATAATGAAAGACGGGCAGATTATTCAAAAAGGCGCTCCTGCAGAAATATACCAGCGGCCCGTTAGTGAATATGCAGCAGCATTATTCGGGAAATTCAATATGCTCAGTCAAACGCAGGCAAAGATCCTTTTCAACCTGGATGAAGCGGAGAAGAATGAGAAAAATGTATTCATCCGCCCGGGGCATTTTAAGATAGTTGAAGAAGGAGAGCGGTCACTCAAAGGAAAGGTGAATGCGGTGTACTTTTTAGGAGGTTACTATGAGATAGAAATAATGCTCTCAGAAAATAAAATTACAGCAAATACGGAAGATCATCCTCCATCCGTTGGCGATTCAGTATATGTTTCTTTGGATACCAGGGCAATTTGGTACGTTTAATTGTAGTAGCAGGTAAATGGTAATCTTTACCAGAACCAACGTTATTTTAACTCATACGCAGAAGGCAATACACCTTTTTTAAACAGGTCGTAGCCAAACATGGTAGGATTGTATTCTCCTATAACATCTACATCAGCTTTTTCGGGTATTTTACTTTCCATTCCCAAGCACCAAAAAGTTGCATTGACAAACAATCTCCGAAGATCTTCACTTTTAAAATCAATAGAAGCGCCTACCGTGCTGGCAAAAACCCTTCCTGTTTGGCCATTCTCCCCCTGGTAAGTCCGGATCCACGACACCGGCATAACGGATTTGTTGAGATTAACATTACTGTCCGGCGATAGCCCGTTGGTTGACTGGCCATATACCAGAACTCTGGTATCACCCGGCAATTCTCTTACCGTATATACATCCGTTGGCCCCCATATATCGGCAACGCCATTGAGAACAGGATTTTTTTCATCTTTTACTATGCCGTTGATCAGCCCGCGCGTGCCCTCTTTTCCATGTTTTCCATGATGATTGATCCAGGTTTCGCCCAAAATTTTTCTTCCAAAACCATCTTCCCAGCCCTTTATCTTACTGTTAAAGGAATACTTTGCATATTGATTAGCGGGGTTCTTTTTATAGTAAAAAGCGTGCGTTGCCGTACGCAGGCCGATCACCGGTTTGCCTTTACGGATATAGTCGTCGATATATTTCATTTGTTCATCCGGCAATTCCCTGAACCGGGTGAAGATCACCATCAGGTCGGCGGTTTGCAGGTTTTCAAGCCCCGGGATATTATCAAGGGTTTCCACGTTAATATGTCCCGTTTTTGGATCAACGGCAAACAGTACGGTACATTTGAATCCGTATCTCCGGGCGAGTATTTTCCCCAGCATGGGTAAGGCTTCTTCAGAGCGGTATTCTTCATCGCCGCTTATCAGTACAATGTGTTTTCCTTTACCTGGGCCTTCACCGCCGGCATAAGTAACCCATTGCTTCGGCTGTTGCGCCAGCGTACAGGAAGTACAGAAGATAATTACTGCAAATATGCGGGAAACGCAGGAGCTTAAAGAGAAGAGTTGTTTCATATTATGAGTTTATAGCACTCCGGCAAATTACGGGTTTTTAGTCAAAAGCAAAAAGCCACCCGTTATGGATGGCCTTTAAAAAACATTATAAAAACTTATTGTTTGGATTCAAGCAGTTTAAAGAACTGGTCTAACTGCGGAAGTACAACGATCCTTGTTCTGCGGTTGGCTGCTCTTCCTTCTGCTGTAT
>NZ_DAOMOZ010000002.1:0-57134 GCF_035444585.1 Agriterribacter sp. | reverse complement strand
CGCTCAGTCGTACTGCCGTGGCGCCGATGGTGAGATTTTTGTTCGCGAGGTAATCCAGGCGAAGTCCCATATAATTGCGTTGCTGCATGCCAAAAGCCGCCTGGTTCTCGAATTGTACATCTACCGGTATGCCCGAGCTGAGAATGGCCTGGTTAAGTATTTTAACTGTGCCCAAGCTGTAATTTACCTCGTAATCGGCGCCTTCCTGCAATTGGCGCCCTCCGGCAGTAACCGTTACAGAGCCCTGGGGTACATTAAAGGCATTCAGCGATATTTCGGACTGACCGAGTGAAGAAGCCTTCGCCACTCCTTTCATCACAAAGCGGTTAAGATTGGCATAAGTTTGAGCGATGGCCTTAATGGTATCGTACAGCGGGAAGTAAAGATATTTTTGTTGCAGCGCCGGATCGCTGAACGCAAAGGCCAGATCTCGTCCAAAGGGTTCCAGCACGGGAAATATGATCTGGGCTTTGTCGGACATTACCGTATAACCTTCCATAAAGTCAAAAACACCATCGGGCTGGGGGTCGTTCTGATTGTTCAGCCGGTCGAGGTTCAGCAGCGTGAGCAGGGGCACACCCGCCTGGTCGCCTTCCGGTAAGTATCTTTTTTGCCCCCCGCCGGGTTCATCATATAAAACGTTGAGTTGGAAATCAGTGCGGTCTAACGAAGAGAGATAATCACCGTTATCGCTTTTAAGTGTATAAATATTTTTCATCATCAGGTCCCATATCGGGAGCTGCGTTCGGGCCGATGTGGCTTTTAATAATTTCAGGAACAGCACTTTCTGAACGCCGGAGGTGGAATCTACCGGGATATCCTGCGAAAACTCGCCTACCTGGTATACCCGGCCGTTGTAGGAATATTGAAAGGCTACGGCCAACACTTCGTTGGGTTGCAAGGCCCCGTTAAGCGACAGGTAACCCAACTGCGGATTATAAACATACTGGCTTGAATCGAGCTTACGGGCAAAGGTCTTTTCAAAATCCTGTACCTGGCGCAGGCCCATCCCGGTAAGGTTGCCCACTACCAGAGAAGGGTTCCTGTTGGCCTGGTTACCGGTGATCTGGCGGTAAAGGTTGTTGGCGTCGTTGCCCGGCAGCTCAAGATCATTCCCTGATCCTCCCCAGGGTCCATATGGATTGGGCTCGCCGATATCCATCAAACCCACAATATCCCTGGTGTCGGTAGTGGTGCCCATCCTGTTGGTTACCCAAACTTCAAGTCGCATTACCTGCACCTGCGAGCTTATTACCGGCATGGTTTTCATGGCGTCGTTGTACTTTTTGTTGAAGTACTGCGCTAATAAAAAGTGCCGGTTTTCATCATAATCATCACCCCTCACTGTAATTTGTGATGTGGATGCGCCGCCCTGGAGGGCCCTGGATTGTCTTTGCGACTTTTGGGTGGCAAATACGCCGGTTACCCAAAGCTTGCCGAACTGCAACTGTGTTTTTATCCCGAAAAGCGATTGTGCACCCGGTATTAAAGTGCCCTTTGATGCGAAGCTGGTATTGCCCAGCTCAATTTTTTTAATGATCTCATCTGTAGTGCCCGTATATTCTAATTTCAACTGGTTTTCCCAATCGAATGTGGATTGTGTGTTATAGGAAATGGGAAGCTTTACTTTACTGCCAATATTGGCGATCACGTTAAGATTGGCCGCCATGTCAAAGTCAAAGCCGCCATTTTTCCTCGCTCGTTCAGGCAATGTAGGGTTTTTAATGTTTTGCCCCTGGTAACCGGCAGTTATGGTTACATTGCCCTGGGGCCGGATATCTATTTTACCGTTTCCAAACAAGCGGTTGAACAAATCATCGGTAGCGGTGAGTTTGGGGCGGAGGAGGCTCCTGTTCATTAAGCTGATGGTATTGGCACGCTGCCTGAAATAATCGTTTTCCTGCTTTCTTGCCCGTATCCTGTTGAATTCATCAAAAGTGAGGGATGTGGGTTTCCGGTAATATTTGTTGCCTATTTTTTCAATGATGTAATATTTCTTTTCTTTAGGGTCGTAGATCACCGAATCGGTGATGTTGGCGGGGTCCTGCAGATCGAAGCCGCGGAGCCGTGATGAAGTAAGCTGATCGCCCCGCCTGTCTGATATAGGGTATTTTAGCGAATCCAGAAGTGGCAGTGAGTCCTGTGTTGAGGGTACAGTATCTCCGGGCTGGTAAGCATTACCGGCATGCAGAGGTGAAGCATATACCCCGATGCCAAACATTAATAGTGCAGCAACACATACTGTTATACAAAGTATGTTCCGGTTTCTTAAAGCCAATTTTCCCTTCTTGTTTAGTAGGTAAATTTTTTCTCAAATAAGCTGTAATGCTTTTTTAATTAATGTTTCCAGATTTTCGGTAGGGGGGGCGGATGCGGCGGCTTTTTTAACTGCATTCTCTGCCATATTGCGTGCAATGCCCAATGCCACCAGGGCATTTAACGCATCCTGCTCCAAAGTATTGTTTATGAGCGCAGAACCGGTGGTTTCGGAGCTGGTTTTGCCCATTTTATCTCTCAGCTCAAGCACGATCCTTTCTGCTGATTTTTTGCCTATTCCTTTTATTTTTTCCAGGCGCAGGGTGTCTCCCTTTATAATGGCCTGCGCCAGTTCAGCAGGCTGCATAGCCGAAAGCATCATCCGCGCCGTAGAAGTACCTACTCCATTTACGCTGATCAACTGGGTAAATATATTTTTTTCGGCCATGTCAAAAAAGCCATACAGCGTATGTCCGTCTTCTTTCACATGCAGCCAGGTATACAGGGAACCTTTTTCGAGCGATTGTATTTTTGAATATGTATTGAGGCTTACCTGCACTTCATAACCCACTCCGTTAACGTCCACATGCACTACTGCAGGAGATTTATATACAAACTTGCCTGTTACAAAAGCTATCATCTTTTAATCAAAGAAGGCAAAGATAAAGGATTGTGTTTGCAGAAAAAGACCTGATTCATATTTGTAGCTTTATAAAAAATCAATGCACAACAGCGTTTCTTTTTAAAATCGGTATATCCCATGTACCCGCTCAATTTTTAAGCCGGAATTTTTGGAGGAAGCTATTGTTTGTATTTTTTGAGGACGGAATATTTAAAAAGCACTGTAAAGCCGGTTAACTGCTTAAAATATAATTAACCAAAAAGCCGTATCCTGAGATTTGGTTTATCACTATAATTGTATTTTCGTGCCCAATTTTGAAATACAAGTGAATATGAGTTCAAAAATTACTGCCGCCATTACTGCTGTTGGTGGTTATGTTCCTGATTATCGCCTCACCAATGCCGAACTGGAAAAAATGGTAGATACCAATGACGAGTGGATACGTACCCGCACAGGAATAACGGAAAGAAGGATATTGAAAGGTAAAGATCTTGGCACATCTGATATGGTGGTTCCGGCGGTACAGGAAATTTTAAACAAAAGGAAAATAGGACCCGAAGAAATAGATTGTTTGATTGTGGGTACTGTTACACCCGATACAATTTTCCCCTCTACTGCAAATATTGCCTGTTATAAGCTGGGGGCGGTAAATGCGTGGGGATTCGACCTTGCGGCTGCCTGTTCGGGGTTTTTATATGCTTTAACTACGGGGGCTGCTTTAATAGAAAGCGGGCGATACAAAAAAGTAATAGTAGCCGGGGGGGATAAAATGAGCGCCATAGTTGATTACAGCGACCGCACTACCTGCATTATTTTTGGTGATGGTGCGGGGGCTGTTTTACTGGAGCCCGATACGCAGGGATTTGGGGTACTGGACAGTATTTTAAGAAGCGATGGCGCAGGCGGACATCACCTGCACATGAAAGCAGGGGGTTCTCTTAAGCCTGCCTCCATAGAAACCGTTACCAATAAAGAACATTATATATACCAGGAAGGACAGCCTGTATTCAAGCATGCCGTAAGAGATATGGCAGATGTGAGCTATGAGCTGATGCAGCGCAACAACCTCAGTGCAGATGATGTGGCCTGGCTGGTTCCGCACCAGGCCAATAAACGTATCATAGACGCTACAGCCAACCGCATGGGACTTCCGCATGAAAAGGTGATGCTCAATATTCAAAAGTTCGGCAATACAACTGCAGGCACTATCCCGCTTTGTTTGTGGGAATGGGAGGAGCAGCTAAAAAAAGGTGATAATATTGTACTGTCTGCTTTTGGCGGAGGCTTTACCTGGGGAGCCACATTGGTGAAATGGGCGTATTAAATTATTTATGGTTTTTTGTTTATGGTTTATTGTTACGCTCATGTGGGCTATGGAATATTTCCGGTAACCTCACCTGTACTTATTGAGACAGCGACTGGTCTGAAATCCATTATTGTGATCTGAAGCTTTTCCTGATCTTTTCAATAAGGTCTATTTCAATGATTTTTTGAGCCAGCAGGATCATGTTCTTAAAAGATGGCCCGCGTGATATGCCATGCCCGATGATCACAGGCTTATTGACACCCAGTACCGGAACTCCGCCATACTGCTCAAATTCGAAACGATCAAAATACGCATCATGAATATTGCGGCGTTTTACTATGTCGTAAACGCTCTCGGCCATTTTAAGCATTACATTGCCTGTAAAGCCTTCACAAACGATCACATCTGCTTTGTCTAAAAAAACATCACGTCCCTCAATATTGCCAATAAAGTTGATTAAAGCGTCTTCCTTAAGCAGTGGATAGGTGGCCTGCGCCAGCAGATTACCTTTGCCTTCTTCTTCACCGATATTGAGCAGGCCTACCCTGGGGTGCTCAACATTCCATACATGCTGTACAAACAGGGAACCCAGAACGGCGAACTGGCTAAGGTTTTCGGGCTTACAGTCGGCATTGATCCCTGCATCTAATAAAAGCCCGAGACTGCCATTTTCCCGGGGCATATAGGCGCCTATGGTTGGGCGGCTTACGCCTTCTATGGGTTTAATGCTGTACAGTGCCCCAACCAGCGTAGCGCCGGTATTGCCCGCGCTGATGAAGGCGTCTGCTTTTCCGGAAGCCAGTAAATGAAAACCGATGGCTATAGAAGATTGTTGTTTTTCTTTAAGCGCTTTTGTGGGATGTTCGTGCATGTCAATTATCTGTGCTGCATGAACAATGGTAAAGTTTTCCGGCTTTAAGGGGTATTGCTGTAAAAGCGCCTGCAATTGAATTTCATCTCCGATCAAAAAAAGATGGGCAGGGGCGGGCGCTTCCCACAGGTATGCCGATGCTCCTTTAATGGCTTCAAGGGGGGCGAAGTCGCCACCCATCATGTCTAAGGCGATGTTCATGCAGCAAATTTGGGGAAAATCTGAAAAATACAAATCCCAAATCCAAATAATAATAATTTATCCGGAATTGGGAATGATGCCGGCTGTTCGGTTAATTGTAATACGTTGTATTGTTGTTAGAGGTGAAATGTAAGAAGTGAATAGTAATTCATCCCTATCTCTTTCACAAAGGATACAACCATACTTATGGGTAACTTATTATCGGGAAAGCTATTTGACCGGCGATTTTTCTACTACTACTTTGCCTTTGTAATAGAGCTTCCCTTCGCTTACATGCGCACGGTGGCGTACATGCGTTTCGCCTGTAGCGCTGTCTTTGCTTAATGTCACTGTCTCAGCGGTATAATGTGTTCTTCTTTTTGCGCTGCGCTGCTGAGAGTGTCTGCGTTTTGGATTGGGCATAACACTAAATTTTAATTGTTTCTGAATTTGTCCAGATCTTTCCAGATCGGGTTTTCATTTTCTGTTTTGCGTTCGTTCAATTTTCTGAGCATATCCAGCGCTTCCCGGTTACATTTTGAACTGCCGTCCGATTTTTTTTCGCAGGTGCGTTGTAATGGAATGCTCAGGTTGATAAATTCATATATCCAGCCTGCCACATCAATATGGCTTTCGGTTCTTGATATATAATATACATCCGGATCCTCTTCAGAGGCATTCATTTCATCGGGGTCGTCTGCCATTTTCACCAATACTTCAAAATCATCCCACAGATCTTTTTCCAGGGTATTGCCACACAAGTCGCACAACAAGGTAACGGTTCCCCCGATCTCAAATTTAAGCATGAGAAAAGAGGTTTTTTTATCCAGGGTCAATTTTACGGTAACGTGGGTATCTGTAAAATCCTGTGGCTGGTGCTCTGCAAAGAACCTGTCATCGATCTCGTAAACATATTCATGCCTGCCCGGCTTTAACCCCACAAAAGCAATCTCATATTCATGCCGGTTTATCATGCTTTCTGTTTTAAGGTTTGCAAAGGTAGTAAAATCAGTTGAAATAATGCAATGATAACGCATACCGGGAGTAATATTTTCTTTACATTGAAATTCATTGATTAATAGTATGTTATATAATGTATTTTCCCAATATAAACATACAGAACCACAACATCGCCTGCCGAAATTGGCTTTCGTTCAGCTTGTTGTAGATTTGCCTCCGGAGTACTAAAATTATGAGAGGATTAAAACCCTTTTTGCCTTCGGGTTTACTTTTTTTGCTGCTCAATGCACTGTTAATGCTTTTTCAGCAAATGCTCACCGGGTATGGCTTTAATGTGCGGGTGCTGCTGTTGGGAAATGTGTTTTTATTCGGGTTAAGCATCATTTCGTTTTTGCTTCAGCAAAAAGCCGCGAAATCTACTTCGCCACAGCTCCTTATCCGTTACTTTTATATTTCTTTCCTGGTAAAGCTCATACTGGTGGCTGCAATGGCTTTGGTATATGCAAAAACCACCGCTAAGGTAAACAGGGCATCTGTAATAGCCTGTATGGTGTTTTACATGTTGTATACTTTTATTGAAATAAGCATATTGCTCAAAGCCGGTAGGCAAAAAAATGCGTAAAAAAAAAGAAGCCCCGCTTGGTACTTTAAATCACTATCTGCCCCCCGGCGCCTATCATACGGTAATGCAATATCTGCAGCATTACAAAGTGCATCTTACCATTACCAAAGAGCGGAGAAGTGTTTTAGGAGATTACCGGTTCGCTGTGCACGGCAAAAACCACCGCATTAGTGTAAACGGCAATCTGAATGCTTTTGCATTCCTGATCACTTTATTGCATGAGCTGGCGCATCTCATAGCTTTTGAAAAATACGGAAACCGGATCGCATCTCATGGTAAAGAGTGGAAAATGGTATATGGAGAGATCTTACACCAATTTTTACTGCTTGATCTTTTCCCGCCCGATATTGCCGGCGAAATAAAAACAACCATGCACAGTCCTGCGGCCGGCAGTTGCGCCGAAGATGGTTTGATAAGAGTGCTGAGAAAATATGATCAGAAAGGAAACAATAAAAAGCTTGTGGAAGAAATTGATGTCAACGGGTCATTCCAAACAGATGATGGCAGGATATTCAAAAGAGGTGACCGGTTGCGGAAGCGGATCAGGTGCTTAGAAATAAAAACGGGCAAAATATACTTATTCAGCCCGGTATATGAAGTAACGCCTGTATAAAATTCCTGTTCTCCCGGGTTAAGCCTTTTCCAGAAATACGGTATAAGTTCCATCGGCACCGGGTATCCCCGTACCCGTAATGGCATAAGCTATCGTTAACGTTGTGGCATTTACGTCAATAAGCGTTAAAATTAATGGGTCGCCGGTAGTTTGGGCAAATTCAATTTTGGTTTCATTATCGGTCAGCTTCCATGTGCCCGATTGAGCAGTGGAGGGATCGCATACTTCGGCGCCTTCGTCAATGGTATAGGTGTCATCTGTCTTGAGCGTAAAAATATTATCTTTCAGGCATACGATCTGGGAAACAGGAAAATCAATAACGCTGGTTCCGCCGGCATTTTTTACATCGGCTACCTTCCATTTATTAGACAACAGCTCTTTTTTGGTTGGCGGGGCGGGTTCTTCATCTTTTTCTTTTTTGCAGGAAGCAAATACAAGAGCAGAGAACAACAGGAGGAACAATGCGTATTTTCCAAACAAAAGGCTCTTCTTCATAAAAAGGGTTTATAACATTAAAAAAGCTGTACCGTTTTGCCATGCGTGGCATAAATGAGTGTAAAGATAATGAGACGGATCAACTCAGCATAGCCATAATCCCATAAAGAATAAAATAACTTAAGGCAACAAAGGCGAAGAAAAGTTTTTCTGCATTTTTCATAAATGGCACGGTTTATAATTAAAAATTAAACGGTTTCCCGGTAATTAATGTTGTACAAATAGTGGGTTTTTCTTTGAAAGCGGCGATGCACACCCTGAGGCTAACCGGTTTTACATAGCAACGGGCCATATAATTCATATTCCATGCCAGATATGAATGATCACAGGTGAAAAGAATGTAAAAAAAGAAAAATTACCTTATGAGTGTGGTGGTTCCTTTTAAATGGAACACGCGGCCGGTATCGGTATGCATGTATTCTAATGTCCATACATAAGTGCCGCTACCCAGCATTTTTCCGTTCATTGTGCCATCCCATTTTTTAACGCGGTCAGTAGTTTCAAATACTCTTTGTCCGTACAGGTTATATACCCTGAAAATAAGGTTGGCGGCTTTATAAGCGTTTAGGGGATAGAGGTAATCATTAAGATTATCGCCATTAGGGGTAAACGCAGAAGGGATGTCAATATAACAACTGCTTACCAGTTTAACCTTTTTCACTGCAGTATCCATGCAGCCGTGGTTATTGGTAACAATAAGCCGGATATCGTATTGCTGGTCTGTTAGTGGTGCAGAATAAGATTGTGCGGGAGGCAATTTGAGAATGCTGTTTGTACCATTGCCCAGGTTCCAGCTCCAGTGCAAAATATTACCGATACTGGCGTCTTTGTATATTACCGGATCCCGGGGGCATATAAATTCCGGAGCTTCAAAATCCGCTTCCAGCTCGTTATCCAAAAAAACATCAGCAGATACGGTATCGCTGCAAACGCCATTTGAAACAATGAGCGTTGTATTCTTATGACCCGGAGTTGGGTATGTTTTCTGAAGCTGGCTGCTGTTACCTGAAGTATGATCATCAAACAGCCATTCCCATTTGTTAACCCCGTTAGCGCCATTATGTGAATAAATAACGGCATCAGCTTCACAGTCATATAAAATAGAGAAGTCAAATGCAGCAGAAACAGTATCTTTTGTGGAGAAGCTTAAAGCGGCTCCGGCAGGCGTTTCTTCTCCGCATTCATCAATAATGGTATTGCCGTCACTTCCTTTCTTCAATATTATCGTGTAAGATCCATTTGTTAATGCAGGAGCCGAGAGTTTTACGTGAATTACACTGCTTAGCCCCTCATCATTGCATTGGCCGGAAGCGGCAGCAATGGTTATGCCCGGCGATCCGTTTATGATAAAGTCGCTTCCGTCTGCAGCGATTGAATTACAACGTATTGGTTTTTTAAACACCAGTTGTAGGAGGTTTGGAGAGCAGCCCGGGGTGGTTAAGCTATCCATTGGGGTTGGCTGAACGGGTAAAACGCTGAATGGAATGCTTTCTCCTTCTTCAATGCCGCGGTCGCAATTGTCGAGCAGGGTATTGTTATCTGACCCCTTTTTTATGGAGAGTGAATAATCGCCCGGTGGCAGGGGGTTGTTGAGGGTAATGGTAACAGAGTCCATATCAAAACCGGTAAGACAGGCTGCTGCAACTGCTCCGGTAACGGCAGTGCCTCCATAGGAAACAGAAAAGTCGCTGCCGTCAGCCGCAAGGGTATTGCATCTCATTTTTTTGTTCAGCTTCAAAATAATATTTCTTCCATCGCAGTAAGCCCTTGCATCTGAGAGATGCGGAACTTTTGGATCTGTTATATTGGCTGTACCACCTTCAAAACTAAGTTTATACCCGCTTTGATTGGTTATGGTGAAATGACTCACCAGCAAAAGATACTGGTGTCCTTCAATAAGTGCGGGCATTTTACTTGTATTGGGATAATCAAACCCGGCGCAATTTGTAAATGAGCCGGCATTGGTTGCGGTGCCGGTTGCACCGGGATGGGCCGACCAGTTGCTTGCAACATATAAGCTACGGTCTGTATACACATCGGCCGGATCGCGACCTGTAATATCGAACAATTGCCAGTCATAATCATCTGATGCGGTGAGCGGAGTAATGGTGAGCCCGAGGGTACCTGCGGAAAAACAGGTGAACTTATACCAGAACGGGTTAAGATCACCGTAGGCCGCATTATCATTTTCACAGCCCGGAACAGGGATTGTGCGGCCACCGCAGGCAGGAACCGTTTGTTGTGCAAAAGTAGATGTGCCACATACCGGGAACGCCGTACCCGGATTTTGCCCCAGGTTAGTACAGACTTGCGCAGAGACACTGCTCAACAGGGTGATACAGATAAAAATAAGAAGAACAGTTTTCCGGCGCATTGTCGACAAATGGTGATATTATTTACAGTGAGATGAGCAATAAATATGGAGAAACGCTGCATTCGCTTGTTGTTTACAATTATACCGTTATAGCTACAGGTAACAAAATCAAATTATACTGTTTTGATCTGTGGGACTTTAAATGATTTCTTTGGCCGGCAATGAATGAGCATAGTTTTGATAAATGATAAAGGGGAACGTCCTTAATATGTTGGTTTTGAATGCATGCTTGTTAGATAAAAATTATTATGTTAAGATATTGCGTAATCAAAAATACTTTTATACCTTGCAGTCCCTTGTGATGTTGTAAAGTCTGTTTTCGGCATCAGTCTCTTTCCAATCGTCTTTTGACAAACCTGTTTCCATTTTTTTTCGTATAATAGTTAAAGAAGATCAAAGCCGTTGATTTTATCTTATAAAAGGCCAATGAAATTCTTCTACACCCAATCTCCTCCCTGGAACCTCTAAACAGTTACAAAAAACTAATATGAACCGATTCGTACGCAATTTAGTTTGGGGTTGTCTTTCGTTTTTTATGACAGGCGCGATTGTGTCAACCAGGGCGCAATCTGTTTTTAACCCCAACGATCCCGTAGTAGTTTACAATCCTTCCAACCCTCCGGCTGAACCAGCTTTTGGTCAGCCTGGTAAGTGGGTGAAGAGGAATCGGGTCAACTGGAATACATCTTCATTTAAAGCTTATATATATAAGGGAATACAATTTAGATTAAAATGGCCTAAAAATTACGACGCTTCGGGAAATACTAAATATCCCTTGTTCATCTTTTTTCATGGCAGAGGTGAATGGGGATCCAAATATGACAATGAATACCAACTATACCATGGCGGAGAACTGCATAAGAACGCGGTAGATAATGGGCAGTTCAATGGATTTCTTTTGTATCCGCAATCTACCAATCCGCAAGAAACCTGGGTTTCGGAACAGCGACAGTATATAATGGAGCTGGTAGAGGATTTTCTTATACCTCAGCTTTCTATTGACCCGTTTAGAATATCAGTTGACGGGCTTTCGGCGGGAGGGCTCGCGACCTGGAAATTTTTTCAGGCGTATCCTAGATTGGTTGCTGCCTGTTTGCCGATAAGCAATGCATCGACCAGTTTTAACAGTTTTATAATAGACAATAAGTTTACACCAATCTGGCTATTCCAGGGATCCCTGGATCAAAATCCCAAGCCGGCTTCTTCTCAATATCTTAAAGCAGTTGCAGATAATGCAGGGGCTAATTTCACTTATACAGAATATCCGAATTTAGGGCATGGTTGCTGGTATGCTGCCTGGGGAGAACCGGATTATTTTCCCTTTTTAAGTCGTGCAAACAAAGCCAATCCCTGGCCTTTATATGGCAGAACTGAATTTTGTAATACAGGACCCGGATCTATCAATACAATCATTGGTGTAACTGCGGGGTTCAACGAATATCAATGGCGGAGGAATGGTGAGTTGCTCACCGGCCTGGGAACCTCCTCTAATACGCTTACAGTGACGGATGTTGGTGTTTATTCCTGCCGTATCCGAAAAGGAACAACCTGGTCGGAATGGTCACCGATACCGGTTGAAATAAAATACAAGACAACTACTATACCACCAACTATAAAAATAAGCGGGCTGGCAAGCAGAGTGTTGCCCGCTCCGGATGGAAAAACAACAGTGAATCTGGAAGTGCCATCAGGATATGGAGCTTATAAGTGGGAAAAAGTAGGAAGCACCACTACCATTGGTACAACTAATATACTTAGTGAAGCGAACGTGGGTGATTATAAAGTTCAGGTTACAGAACAGTTTGGTTGTTCGGGGGCATTTACAGAGCCCTTTAAGGTTATTAATGCTGATGGTCCCAACAAACCGGATCCCGCAACGGGGTTGATCGTTAGTCCACTTTCCTATACTTCTTTGAAATTGAACTGGAGCAGTAATCCCAATCCGGTTTACCCTCAAACCGGATTTGAGATATATCAGGCAACACGGTCCGGAGGACCTTATCAGTTTGTAAGTCTTGTTGGCGGGGATGTATTTTCTTTTGTAAAGGAAGGACTGGTCCCTGGAGTTAAATATTATTATATCGTTAGAGCTGTTAATAATACTGCCGCTGCCCCGGTATCAAATGAAGCTTCTGCTTCTACCCAAAAGGATACCGATCCACCAACAGCTCCCGGAAACTTGCATCTAACGGGATCAACCAGGAATTATATATCTCTTGCCTGGGGTGAATCAACAGATGATGTGGGTATGGATCATTATGAGATTTATATCAATGGTGTCAAATCCTATGTTACGTCGGAGATGGAGTATACGGCATATGGTTTGGATTTTGGTAAGACATACAACTTTTTCGTTAAAGCAGTTGATATTGCCGGCAATAGGTCTGCGGCCAGCAACCAGGTAACTGCTCAACCCCTCGCTAAAGGGCTAACTTTCAAACACTACACGGATAGCTGGGATAATTTGCCGGACTTCAATTTACTTACGCCCATTTCCACCGGAGTAGTGCCCAATGTAACGCTGGCAAATGCCAGCCAGGCTGAGAATTACGCTTTCCTTTGGGAGGGATTTATCCATATCCCCACCAACGGGTATTATGTTTTTAGCAGCACTTCGGATGATGGCAGCAAGATATATCTTGATCTCAATAGCAGTCATAGCTCATCTCCTTACAATCATTCGGCAACAGCGCTTGTGAATAATGATGGGCTGCATGGCAGTCAAACGGTAAACAGTTCGCGAATTTCACTTTCGGCCGGCGTATATCCGATAGCTATTACTTTCTTCCAAAAAGGAGGTGGGGCAAACATGGAAATATCATGGAGAAGGGTTAGCCAAAATGGTTTTACCACTTTTTGGTCTGGCACAATCCCTGATTCAGCCTTTGTTGATCCTCCGACTACTCCCCCTGCGGGAAGTCTTCCTCTAAAGCCATCGGATCTGACAGCTACAGCGGTCTCTTTTAAAAGGATTGATCTTACCTGGAGCGACAATAGCAACAATGAGAAATCTTTTGAAGTTTACCGCTCTACAAATCCTTTGGAAGAGTTTGTTACAATCGGAGTATTGCCTGCAAATTCCACCAGCTTTGCAGATACATTGGCAGAGCCTTCTACGACTTATTATTATAAAATAAGAGCGACAAATCAATATGGGGAGTCTGACTTTGATAAAATCGGGCCGGGTGTAAATTATGCTTACTACGAAAGAACGGGAATGTCAGTGATACCTGATTTCACTTTTATGACACCTTTGAAAACAGGGAGGGTAAGTACATTTGGCCTTGGGATGCAGATGCGGGAGAATAATTTCGCATTGAAGTTTGAGGGCTCTATTAATATTGTTACTGGTGGAAACTACACATTCTATTTAAAGTCTGATGATGGGTCAAGATTGGATATTGATGGTGATTTGGTGGTGAATAATGATGGCGCGCATAATGCTGATAATGAAGTATCCGGGTCGGTCATGCTCACTCCCGGCACGCACTCTATCGTGGTAACATTTTTTGAAGCAACGGGGGATGAGGTATTGATTGTGAAGTATCAGAGTGCTGGGATTGACAAACAAGACATACCGGCTGATGTTTTAGGAGATGTTCTCGCAAGCGCAACAACTTTAGCTTCACCTCCCGCACCATCAGCTCCTGGTAATTTAACTGCTCTGGGAATAAGCAATTCCGCTATAAAAGTGGGATGGATAAACAGTACTACAAATGCCAATGGTATTGAGTTATTCAGATCATATAATAACAATACAGATTATGTGTTGCTGGCGGTGCTTCCTGCAAATGCAACATCCTATAACGATACGGAGTTGTACCCCAGTTCTCTATTCTATTATAAGGTAAGAGCGGTAGGTGAAGGTGGCAATTCTGCTTACAGCAATGAAAAGGATGCCAGAACTTTAGGAGTTATACCCTCTATATTGCCTATTGAGAATGTATACATGCGGTTTAACAGTACGATGAACCTGAAAGTAGAAGCAACATCGGGTTCGCCTGTGGATATTACTCTCCAGGTAAGCAATCTGCCTGCATTTGCCGTGTTTAATCAAACCGGTAATGGAAAGGGGGTAATTACTTTTAGTCCCTCTGCATCTGACGCAGACCGGACGTACACCAATATTTCTGTGACTGCATCCAATCCGCAGGGGAATGCTAAATCGATTCAGTTTAATCTTACAGTTAACGATAATTACGTGCCGCGCATTAACGCTATCCCCAATGCAACTGTCAAAGAAAAAGAAACATTGTCGGTTAATTTGTCTGCAACAGACGAAGATGCGGGTGATCAGCTGATGTGGTCTTATTCCGGACTTCCCGGTTTTGGAACGGCGGCCTCCTCAAACAGGTCGGCCGTATTAACTTTCAAACCACAGTACGGAGATGAAGGAGAATACCGTATAAAAGTATATATTAGCGACACCCGGAACGGCAAAGACACAACTTCGTTTATTCTAAAGGTTACTCATGCGGATGTGACCAATCCTAATGATGGAACGGCTCCGCTTAATCCTAAAAATGTATCAGGACTGTTTGTAGACACCTTAAACGGTGTTAAGATAACATGGGCAAATGCAGCTTACAATGCGCTCAGGAATGAAGTTTACCGGTCAACTTATATGACGGGGGGATATACCATATTGAATCCTGGCGCAACCAATAAAGATGATACGTCTTATGTGGATTACAACGTTACCGGAAATGAAACTTTTTACTATCTGGTACGGGCAGTTAATGCTAATGGTGGCTCCAATTCTTTAATAATTAGGGTAATCACACCGAACAGGGCACCCGTTATTACTGCGGAAGATAAGTATCTGAAAAGCAGTACTGTAGTTGACATGAATGTTGCAGCTACAGATGATCCCGGAGATGTAATTAAATTAACTGCCTCTAACCTCCCATCTTTTGCCACATTTGAGGATAATGGCAACGGTAACGGAATTTTTCATCTTGCTCCAACCGGTACTCATATTGGTACATATAGCGGTATAACAATTACTGCAAGCGATAACCACGGAGCCACATCTTCTAAAACGATAAAACTTATTGTTACAGATAAGTATATTACTTCTGTGTTCGTTAACTTTAACAATAAAGACTATCCGATTAGCTTTAGTCCATGGAACAGTTTTAATGTAGCGCAAGTGGGTTCAACTTCAGTCATCGCAAATACTGCAATTTCCAATCTTAAAAATGAAACCGGTGAGGCCACTACAATGAGTGTCCGGTTGCTTGATAAATGGGCGCAACACTATAGTGGAGTGGTTACAGGCAACAATTCAGGAGTATTTCCGGACAGTATTATGATGAGTGGCTATTACTTTTATACACAGGCCTCAGCTCCCCAGAAAACAATTAGGATTTCGGGGCTGAATAGCAATAAGAAATACAATATAGTCTTTTTCGGTAGCAGAAATTATTCGAAGCCTCAGGTCACCTATTTTACCGCAAATGGGCAAACTGTTTCGCTTGATGCAACCAGTAATGCTACCAATACAGCACAAATGAACAGTGTAATTCCTAATGGAAGCGGAGTTATTGATGTAGTTGTTAAGGGGGATGCAGATAAATACGCGGTAATCAATGCAATGGTTATCCACGAATATGATAATAACGTCATTTTCGCTCCTATCAATTTGAATATGACATCCAGTACAAAGAATTCTATCAATCTCTCATGGAAATACAATTCCGATAATGCAAGCGGCTTTGAAGTGTGGCGTTCGGATGCAGCCAATGGAACCTATCAGCAAATAGCAACGGTTCCGGCAAGTGTACTTACCTATACTGACAATGGATTGCTGGAAAGTACTATGTATTATTACAAAGTGAGAACATTATCGGGCGCTACATATTCCGAGTTTAGCGACTATATAAGCGCTTCAACCATTAACTACGCTATTGACATTAATTTTAATGATGGATTTGCCGGCCCCAATGAATCGGCGCCGTGGAATAATACCAATGAACTTTTAACTCCCGGCTTTACGATGAATAACCTCATTAACCGTGATAACCAGACTACGGGAATAGGAATGACGGTTTTAACTAATTTTGCCGGATTTAATATTAACGGGCCAACCACAGGAAACAATTCCGGCGTGGTACCCGACAACGTGATGCTTTCGTATTATTATATGGAATACGGGGCTTTTCCGAAGTTGAGAATTAGCGGATTAAACCAGTCAATGCGTTATAATTTTGTATTTTTCGGAAGCCGAATTAACAACGGGGCGGGACAAACAACTGCGTATACGATTGGGGAAGAAACAGTTCTTTTGAACTGTAGGGATAACACAAGCAATACGGTACAGATAAATAATGTCAAGCCGGATGCGTTTGGGAATGTTGATATTGTAATAACATCTGCACTATCTTCCGGGAATGGCTATTTAAATAGCTTAAGTATTCAGGAAACACTTTCACCTTCTTCAGAAGCTGATGGTGGCTCTTCAGGAAGAAAATCATCAGTAAACACACCAACAAATACCGCATCTGCTGAAGACACTATGCCAAGTAATGGTTCCGGTAAAACTTCTAAACAGGGAGAAATCATTATTAGCTCTTTCCCAAACCCGTTTGTCGATGATATTTTACTGAATATTTCTGTGAAGACTCCTAAACCTAAGTTACGGGTGCTATTTAGAAACTTATTGGGCGAAACACTCTATTCTACCACTTTAATGAATGTTCCTGCAGGCAAAAGCCAGTACAGATTAAATGTGAATGGACGAAGGTTAGCACCCGGAATTTATGGATTACAGGTATTAAGTTCGTCAGATATGGAAAGTGCAGCTATTAAAGTCATAAAATAAAATTCCTGTTTAACTGATTTTGAATAACAAACCATCCGTATAATTATGATAATACCCACAACATCAACAGTGGGTATTATTATAATAGATTGTCTGTGTTGTAAAAATGTATGCTCCTTACATACTTTATAAAATATGTGGGCGTTTAGTCTGGCTAAATCTTGTTTTTGATTTTGTCGGAAGCGGATTGTATACTTTTTTTAGACATCAGCATGTTAACGGATCAGCATTGACCAGGGTAATCAAAAAATGATCGTTTTCTCATAAACCAACAACTTTAACCAATTTGTCCATTTTTATGCGCGAACGTTTATTACAGTACATTTAATATTCAAAAACGTTACGATGAAAAATGGTCAAAGGATTCATGGAATTGATGCTTTACGTGCAATTGCAATGTTGTTGGGCGTGGTATTTCATGCTACGCTCGCCTACAAAGTTACCCCCCATGGTCCCGGCGTTCCGCACGACAATGAGTTCAATCACTGGTTTTTTGATCTTTTTGCTTTTTTTATTCACTCGTTCAGAATGCCTCTGTTTTTCCTGATAGCAGGATATTTTTGCCGTTTTTTGTATTATAAAATTGGTGAAAGGGAATTTGTATATCATCGGTTAAAAAGAATTGGTATACCATTCGTTGTGGGTATTTTTATAATTGTCCCATTAAGCTTAATGCCTTTAAATATGTACACATTTGTATATAAGCAAAATCTATCATGGGATTTGGCGCTTAAAAAGAGTGTAGGTAAGTTGTTTACAATAAATGGAATATTCCACCTTTGGTTCCTGTACGACCTGTTGATTTATTATAGTTGCACTGTAGTGGCTATGAGAGCAAAAAGAATTGTTTTTGTAATGAAAATATTCGAAAGACTATCAGCCTGGTGGCAAAAACTATCTTTTAATTCTATTATGTGGCCGATATTGCTAAGTGTTCCAATTTGGATAATATTATTTTTTGAGCCGGATTTGTTTGTGTTTGTAGATGTGCATATTATTCCCAGGCACTTCACTTATATTTTCTTTTACGGATATTTATTTCTTTTAGGCTGGTTATTGCATAAGCGATCGGATATCTTTACATTGTTGATACGACAGAAGGCCTTTTTTTTAGGGACGGGGTTGGCGTTATGTTTTTTACTATTTTATGCTGAATGGAATAAGGAGGTATATGCGGTGACCAGTTGGTGGTATATGGCGAAATTTTTAGCTTGTTTACAAGTGATGTTCCTTATACTGGGATCTGTAGGATTTTTTCTTTATTATTTTAATGCCGAAAGCTATTTTTGGAGGTATGTTTCCGATGCTTCTTACTGGGTTTATTTGACACATGTCTTTGTAGTGGTATGGCTACAGTTATTATTTCTAAACAGTGGGATACCCGGTCTGCTTCGTTTCCCGTTAGTTTTGCTCATTACAACTATTATTACCTTTTCGACATACCATTGGTTTGTAAGGTACACGATAATTGGTAATATTTTGAACGGTAAAAGGAATCGCAATAAATCCCGTTGAGTATAAAATTCTTATTTTTTTCAACCTTTGATCTTTTATGAAAGCAGATAATCGGTATGTGCCCTTTTTGGATGGGTTTAGGGGGTATGCAATTTTATTGGTCATCATAGGTCATCTTTATCGAGACCTCATTAAAGTGGCTCTTTTAGGAGTGACATTGTTTTTCTTTGTTAGTGGGTTTTTGATTACTAAGCTATTGATTGCTGAGCACCGTAAGAGACATACGATTTTATTAAAAGAGTTCTATCTTAGACGTGTGTTCCGGCTTTATCCGGCTTTATTATTCTTCCTTCTGATTACCATTGCATTCATTTTGTTATCTGGCCAAAGCATTCTTGTCCCGGATATCATGTCGGGGCTGTTTTATTTCACTAATTATTATCTGGTTTATTTTAAACCGGTATTGCAATCTGTCACTTATCCTTTGGTGTCTGAAATTTTATGGTCACTTTCGGTTGAAGAGCATTTTTATTTATTTTTCCCGGTTTTGTTTCTAATGTTTTTCAGCGATGGCAATAATAAACTGCTTTATGTTCTTGGAATGCTGCTGATCTTATTTTTGTTTTCCCGGGTTATTACATTTTTCCAAGGCGCCGATCTATCAGAAGTTCGCAAGATCATTTATTACACCACACACAACAGAGGTGACTCGATTTTATTTGGTTGTGTATCAGCATTGCTCATATACAGGTATAATGCAAAATTTTATATTAAATATCTTAGTTCAGGATGGCTGTTTATTTCCGCTCTGGTATTATTGGGTTTAATTGAAATTGTCCCGTCACAACTGTTTCAAAATACTTTTAAATATTCTTTTCAGGGAATAGCATTCTCCATAATTGTACCTTCTTTCTTGTTTGGAAATTCGGGGAACGGCATTAGAAAGTGCTTAGAAGGAAAAGTTATCGTATTTGTTGGAAAACTCAGTTACTCATTGTATCTTTTTCATTGGCTTGCAATTAAAATTATTACATTCTATGTACCTCAAAAGGGGCTTATAGCTAATCTGTTTATTGTTGTTCTTTCACTGATACTTGCTCTGCTATCATATTATAGTGTGGAAAGGCCTTTTCTGTCACTTCGGCGAAAATTTGGCTCACATGCAAAATGATAAAGTATTCGGGTCTAAGTAGATAGTTAAAACATAGATCGCTCACTTCGCTATTGAGCCTTATCTTTATCCTCATGATCAGCGTTTATCCCGATACAGATGAAATGATCTCATTATTCCCTCTTTTTGCTGAGATCATCATCCCTCTCGCGCTGCCAAAAAACTATACCTGGCGAATACCCCAACATTTAAAAGATAAAGCAAAAACAGGCTGCCGTGTAGAAGTTACGCTGGGAAAAAATAAAAAATATGCAGGCATTATTAAACGGTTGCATAAAAGTAAACCCGTTGCCTTTGAACCCAAGGATATTTTGAATGTGCTGGATGCAGAGCCCATCGTGTTTGAGCAGCAGATGAGGTTGTGGGAATGGATAGCACAATATTATATGTGCAGCGAGGGTGAAGTGATGGCCGCTGCGCTCCCTTCATATTTTAAGCTAAGCAGTGAAACCATTTTAATATGCAATGAAGAATACGGCGACGATTTTTCTGACCTCGACAATGATGAGTATGTTGTTGCCGAGGCGCTCCATATAAAAAAGGAATTGCGACTCACGGAAGTACAACACTTGCTCGACTCTTCGCATATATACCCGGTAATTAAAAGATTAATTGAAAAGAAAGTATGCTTTGTATGGGAAGCCCTCAAGGATTCTTATAATGTAAAAAAAGAAACCTACGTTATTCTCAATCCTGTATATGAAGATGAAAATACGCTGGCCGGTCTGATGAACAATTGGGGACGGGCGGCCAGGCAACTGGAGCTGCTCCTCAGCTACCTCCATCTTATAAAAACGGAAGGGGAGGTTACCAAAGCGGCCCTGCTTAAAAAAGCCGGCGCATCGGATGCACAATTGAAAGGGCTGGTTGAAAAAGATATTTTATGGCTTGAAAAGCGGGCCGTTGACCGCTTGCGTTATCTGCCGCTTCATATTAACGTGGATTTTAGTTTGACTGCTGCGCAGCAGGAAGCATATGAAAAATTGAATGCGCTCTTTGCAGAAAAACAGGTTTGTCTGCTACACGGCATCACCTCAAGCGGGAAAACCCAGATCTATATAAAAACAATAGAGCAATACGTTCGCCGGGACAAGCAGGTGCTTTATCTTCTGCCGGAAATTGCACTCACCTCCCAGATCATACGGCGCCTGCAAAAACATTTTGGCGGGTATATCGGGATTTACCATAGTAAATTCAGCCAGAACGAAAGAATAGAAATATGGAATAAGATCAAAAGCGGGGAACTGAAGATCATACTGGGTGCACGATCTTCTCTTTTTCTTCCGTTTACGAATCTTGGTTTAATTGTGGTAGATGAAGAACATGATGCATCCTTTAAGCAGCACGACCCGGCACCCAGGTATAATGCGAGAGACAGTGCAGTATATTACGCCGGGCTTTTTGAAGCAAAAATTTTGTTAGGCAGTGCAACGCCATCTGTTGAGAGCTATTTTAATGCATTACAGGGTAAATATGGCTTGGTAGAGTTGAACGAAAGGTATGGAGGAATGGATCTCCCCGGAATTAAAATTATAGACACAAAACAAATTGTAAGAAAGGACAAATCCAAAATTATCCTTTCGCCACAATTAAAGGAGGCGATAGAAAAAGCATTGGAGAAAGACAGGCAGGTTATACTGTTTCAAAACCGCAGAGGGTATTCACCCTACCAGATTTGCGCTGCCTGCGGATGGATACCGCAATGCCGGCACTGCGATGTCAGCCTTACTTATCATAAGCTCAGCAACAAGCTGGTTTGTCATTATTGCGGAACAGTATACCCGAATGTAACTGCGTGCGCCGCATGCGGCAGCTATACTTTTGTGCAACGTAATTTTGGGACAGAAAAAATTGAAGAACACCTGGAAGAGGTGTTTCCGAAAGCCAGAATAGCAAGGATGGATATTGACAGTGTGCGGGGCAAACATGCACATGATGGTCTTATACAATTGTTTGAGCAGAAACGAATAGATATTCTTGTGGGCACCCAAATGGTGGTAAAGGGATTGGATTTTGAACATGTTGGTATTGTTGGTATCCTGGATGCCGACAGTGTTTTAAGTTTTGCCGATTTCAGGGTAAATGAACGGGCATTTCAGTTGATGGAACAGGTAAGCGGCCGTGCGGGCAGAAAAAACGAAAAGGGCAGCGTATTGATCCAGGTGGCCAATACCCGGCATCCGGTGCTTCATTTTGTACAACAGCACGATTATGCTGCATTTTTCAGGTATGAGACAGAAGGCCGCGAGCGATTTTTTTATCCCCCGTACTCACGTATTATACTTATTACATTCCGGCATAAGATAAAAGAGCGGGCTTCGGAAGCGGCTCAATATTTTGCCATGGAACTACAAAAGGAGCTTGGAAAATATATGGTTGGACCGGCTGAGCCTCCTGTTAACCGGGTGCGGAATCAATACCTGATGGAGTTGTTGTTAAAAATTCCAAAAGATACGATTTTGCTCAATCGTTGTAAGGCTATTTTAAAAGATCAGATAGGACTGCTGCATCAAAACAAAAAATTCAGAAGTGTGGTAATAATACCCAATGCAGATCCGCTGTAATTCATAATTTAATTCTCCCCGGCTGATCCGGATTTTTTTTCACAGCATATCAGGCAACAATTATTTGTGGGTTTATATTTTATTGACGAATGTTTTAAAATTTAATAACAAAGGATCAAACCTGCGTTTTATGCCTGCGCTACTATGGTTGTAAACCCACTTCCAGTCAATTAAAAAGAAGCATATTATCTGGTAATTGACAAATGGCAGGTTCATTAAAACACCAATTGACTTATGCATCAAGATTGCTCCAAGTAAATAAAGTATCCTCGGCCAACCGCCTAACAAAAGAATAAAGCCAGATAGTTCAAAAATTACTGTTAGTACAGATACGCCGGAAATCAGGTATTTGTTTGAGGCGATCCTGTAACCCAGTTCTCTCCAGAAATCGCTTCTTTGCCGGTTACCATACGAATAACTGTAAACACCGAAGCCATCTTTCCATTTTTCTTTTTCGGAAACATTGGGTGGAGAGATATACATAGGCTTATCACCTGGTGTATACGGACTGGCACTTCCGTCAAGATAATGGGTTAATGTTTGCCCGTCAAGCCACTTCCAGCCTCCGTACCTGATTTTGGAAAGTCCGGCTGTAAAATACGTACATGCCAATATGATAATAATTAGTTTTACTCCCCATACAGGTACCGATGGGCCAATAAGTGCATCGAAAAGCTGTGCTTTTTTATGTTTTATTTTTTTATAAAACCATTTTATAACATTCCAAAGAGAAAAACTTGTTGAACCCGGAGCAACAGCTAATATAAGTATAACCTGGGTAGCGAGGCTTGCTTCGTGATCAAAAAATCCCCTGGAAGATAGAATGTCCGAAATGTAAATAGTGAGTATTCCAAAAATCAGTAATGCAGGGCGGGTAAAAATCCCAACCAATGCACAGAGAGCGATAGCATAATATAGTATGGCAAAGGAAAAGGCATACCCCTGGGGCAGAGGAAAAGGCAGATGAAGAAATTTTATAAAAAAGCCAGGCGTATGCAACACATCAAATTCTTTATCAATGTAAGTAACGTCTTGCATGAACCGGTAAACCCGGAAACTTTGAAGCATACTGTAGGCCACCAGCACAATGCGCATCAATCCGAGATTGTGATATCGGGTTGAGGCGAAAAAAAAACAATTCAATCTTCCAATAAATCTGGAAATTATTGATTGGCTTTCCATGTTGAAATAAAATTTTTAGAAATAACATTGTACTCGCCAACAATGTGACTGTCTTTTAAATCATACTGCCGGTTGTATTGATCGATTTCCAGGCGGATGGTTTGAATACCGGAAGTATCTTTATTGAGAAATTTAAAATATGCAGAAAAAAAGCGACTCATCCGTTGTTCAAATCTTTCCCGGGAATCATTCTGATAATATCCAAAGCAGGAGTTTTTTTCTGCCGAACCGTATATTTTGAAGAACAGACGCTGGGTGCGAAAATATAATGGAGATTCAGTTTGGGAATAAGTTAAAGAAGGGTAAAGTATTTTTTGACCATTTCCATTATCGCCGATAAATTTAAAATCGTAAAAATATGTTTTGGGGCCTATATAGTGCCCAAACATCGGAGCTTGTGTAAATGGAAATGATTCACGCCCTTTGAATATTACATACAGATTAGGAATGATTAAAGAAACAATAACGATTCCTGCAAAAAATTTTTGAGACGCTTTCATAATCAAGGGCTAAAAACGTATTATCTCATGTTTTAAATTTAGAATAATTACAGTAATAATAACCAATTTTTTGATCATTTTATAGATGAACCGGTACTACGATAAAAAAGTATTGCGGGAACTGAAGCTGTGGCAATACCGGATGTTGGCCAACCCGTCTTTCTTTGACCGCCTTTCAAAGCGTTTTCAGAATAAGATGAACAGTTTTATTCCTGAAAAAATACACCGGGCCATTACGGTTACCATTAAACAAATGGTACGGGGTGTTCTGTATGGCGCAAATATCACAACTGCCAAATTTAATAAAGATGTATCCCTTCAGGTAAGAGACGCTCTAGCAGAAGAAAAAATACGGCTGTACCAGAAAACAGCCGCTGCTGAAGGTGGAATTACAGGAGCTGGTGGAATTTTATCAGGACTGGCTGATTTCCCGTTGCTTATAGGGATAAAATTCAAGCTTCTTTTTGAGCTGGCTACTATTTATGGCTATGATCTTAAGGATTATAAAGAACGGCTCTATATCCTGTATATTTTTCAACTGGCTTTTTCCAGCCCGCAGCATCGTAAAAACATATACCAGCGGATGGTAAGTTGGAAAGAACAACGGGAGCATTTGCCCGAAGACATCCATGAGTTCAACTGGCGAAGCTTTCAGCAGGAGTATCGTGATTATATTGACATCGCCAAAATGGCTCAGCTGGTGCCTGTTATTGGTGCACCGGTTGGGGCAATTGTTAATTACAGGCTCATTAAAAAACTGGGTATCACCGCTGTCAATGCCTACAGGATGCGCGCTGTCGAATTTCCGGGAAAACCGGGGGATGAACCAACCGGCTGACCAGCTCAGATTAACTAATCAGCCATTACTTCAATTGTAGCTCCTATACCTCTTTCGGTAATGGCGTCGCACTGGGGCTTAAGCTCATCGTATTCGCCCTGTTTCACCCCGTATTTTCCTTTAAAATGTATAATATACGCGCATTGTTCTGCCTGTTCATGGCTGTGTCCGCAAACTTCCTGCAGTGTTTCGATAACCCATTCAAACGTATTAACCTCATCATTCCATACAATAAGCTGGTATGGCTTTTCGGTTAAAACCAGGGTTTCTTTGTCTTCTGCTGTTGATGTGTACCCTGCCGGCATTGTTAGTTATTTTTCTTTTCAAAATTAGCATTTACCAGCAATTTGCAATCGCATTCGTTAAAAACAATAAATTGCCTTCTAAAAACCAATATATAACCGGTATAGTATTGACATTGGATACATTGTTAAATACTCCACCAACATTTGTATTTTTGAAATGTTTCCGGGCAATAACCGGCAAAAGACCCTCATTATGACGATGTTGAATGGTTTTACTTTTCCACTGAACGACCCGATCCCCATTTTTGTGATCGTATTGTTTATTATTTTACTGGCGCCTATTTTACTCCGGAAATTACGCATACCCAGCATTATTGGCTTAATACTGGCAGGTATGGCGATCGGCGACCATGGTTTTAACCTGGTTACCAGTGGCAGCATAGACCTGTTTGGCAAAGCGGGATTGCTGTATATCATGTTTCTTGCCGGACTGGAGCTGGATATGGCCGAATTTAAAAAAAACCGGTATAAGAGTATGGTTTTCGGCTTTTTTACATTTGTCATTCCGCTAAGCCTGGGATTCGTTTTATGCTATTACCTGCTGCATTTTAATTTTATGGCTTCATTGCTGGTGTCCAGCATGTTTGCCACTCATACGCTCGTGGCCTATCCCCTGGCCAGCCGCATGGGAATTGCTAAAAATGAGGCTGTAACGATTACGGTGGGGGGAACTATCATTACCGATACGGCAGTGTTGCTGATCCTTGCCGTAATAACCGGATCTATTGAAGGTGATTTGAACCAGCAGTTCTGGCTTAAACTCGGCTTTTCTTTCCTGTTATTTTCTCTGGCGGTGCTTGCAGGATTCCCTTTTGTAGGCCGCTGGTTTTTTAAGAAGATCAAGGATGATCAAACCACACATTTCATATTTGTATTTGCCATGGTCTTTCTCGGGGCATTTTTTGCTGAGTTAGCCGGTGTTGAAGGCATTATCGGGGCTTTTCTTGCCGGACTGGCATTGAATCAATTGATACCTCATACTTCGCCATTAATGAACCGGATTGAATTTGCGGGCAACGCTTTATTCATACCATTTTTTTTAATAAGCGTGGGCATGCTGGTAGATCTGAAGGTTTTGCTGAAAGGAAACCAGGCGCTTATCGTAGCCGGAACCCTCACTGTTATGGCACTTTCCACCAAATGGATCGCGGCGTTCATCACCCAAAAAATATTCAGGTATTCTGCAGCACAGCGCAATGTAATGTTCGGGTTAAGTACTTCCCATGCAGCAGCTACCATAGCAGTGATCCTTATTGGGTATAATATGGAGATCATTGATGAGCATGTTTTGAATGCTACCATTATCCTGATACTGGTAACCTGTATGGTGGGCTCCTTTGTTACTGCCAATGCAGGTAAAAGGCTGGTAGTTGAGGAATCCAACAGCGTTCCGGATATAATAAATATCCAGGAACGCATGCTTATTCCTGTTAATGATTCAAATCAAACGGACAGTTTACTGGATTTTGCCGTAATGATGAACGCTTCGCAGAAAAAGATCCCTGTATACATGCTTAGCGTAATGCAGGATGAGGACAGGCTAAAGGAAAAGGTAGTATTGAACAATAAGAATCTTGAAAAGGCAATAAAGCATGGCGCCGAAACAGATACAAAAGTGCAGGCAGTTACCAGGGTTGATCTGAATATGGCCGATGGCATCAGGCGGGCGGTAAAAGAATTGCTCATATCCGATGTGGTGATGGACTGGCCTGATAAAAGCAGCACCGCTACCGGATTCCTGTTCAATTCATTATTTGGTACAACAACGCAGAATGTTCTGAATGGTGTATGGGAAACGGTTTTCGTATGCCGCTTCCGTTACCCTCTTAATGCAACAGCCAAAATAATTTTGGTGCTAACCAAAAATGCAGAGTACGAAATAGGCTTTCAGCATTGGGTAAAAAGAGTTGTTGCATTGTCGAAGCAGGCAGGCGCCCGTATGCAGGTATGCTGTACCGCTGATACACAAAAAGCTTTTGCCGGAGAACTTGATAAAAGCAAGGTGAGTGCAGAAATTTCATACCACCCTTTTGAAGATGTGGAAGATTTTCTTGTGCTGGCGAGAGAGATCCGCAGCAATGATCTTATTATAGCCGTTAGTGCAAGAAAAGGAACAGTTTCCTACCATTCTTATATGGAAACGATGCCTTCAAAATTGCTGAAGCATTTTGAAAAGAATAACCTCATACTTTTATATCCCGAACAACGACAGTCGGAGTATCTGGAAACAGGTGTACAGCCCGAAGACCTTGTACTTACACCGATACAGGATCAGATAGATAACTTAAATAAACTGGGCAGAGCTGTAAAAAGGATCATCAGGAGGAAGCAAAGGTAACCGGTGATTGGAGTGGGGTAGCTTGGATATTGAATGTATTTTGTGTAATTTACATATAAAAAAAGTCGGTTAGAAACAATTTTAAACGCGCCTGTATGATGTTTCAAAAATAATATTTATCATTGTTTGCCTTTGCTTAATAAATTTGATGTCATCATATGAATTTACAACCTGTTCAGCGAGTAGAAGGTTTAACAAAGCAGGAGTTTACTGAAAAGTTTGTGAAAACAAAAACTCCGGTTATTCTTAAAGATTTTATTAAGGGAAGTCCCGCTATAGATCTTTGGAATTATGACTATTTTAAAGCAGTAGCGGGCGATCTTATCGTGCCTGTGCACGGCAGCGAGAACGCTCATCCCGATATGGTACACAGCGCTCCAATGGCTAAAATGAAATTCAGTGAATACCTGGATCTTATCCAACGCGAACCTACGGAATCGCGGTTGTTCCTCTTTAACCTGTTAATAGAAAAACCCGAAATAAGGAAACAGTTGGTATTTAATAAAGTTGCCGACAATATTCTTACATGGTTGCCACTTATGTTCTTTGGCGGCGGTGGTTCCAGTACCCGGAATCATTTTGATATTGATATGTCTCATGTTTTTCTCACCCAGTTTCACGGCGAGAAGAAAGTGACCTTATTTTCCAATAACAATTCTCCGCTGCTGTATAAACTGCCTTATAATTTTCATGGTATCGGAGACATGAAAAATATGGATTTTAAGAAATTTCCTGCTTTAAAATATGCTACCGGATGGGAGTGTGTAATACATTTTGGCGAAACCATATTTATGCCCGCCGGTTACTGGCATTATATACAATATCTAACGGGGGGATATTCGGTAAGCGTACGCGCCTTGTCTTCGGCCCGCGACAGGGTTACAGGTTTCAGTAACCTTGTGTTTACCCGTAATTTTGATAATGCCATGAGAAAGCTGCTGAAGGACAAGTGGTATAATTATAAGGTAAAGGAAGCATACAACAGGGCCGAGAAAGCCATTCAGCGGCTGGAGCAATATAATAGCAACGTCTAACTGCTCAAAATTCTACGATCGCATATGCTTTGTTGTCTACATACGGCCCGCCGGGATGACGGGCAGTGTAATCAAGATTGATCCAGAAATTGCCCCCTTCTTCGCGGTAATAAAGTCCCGTAAAGTTTTCTGCGGCAAATAAATGGGTGATGGCTTCCTGCATTTCTGTAAAATTTTTTTTATCGCCGCAGTATAACTCCGGATATACATGATTTTCTGTCAGCACCATTCTGCATTTTGCCCCAATGGCTTTAAGAGCAGAGATCATCATGATCGTATGATCATCACAATCGCCCCCCATGCCGTTCTCAATGGTTTCCCTGGCAGAAGCGAAATATTCATCCCTGTTGGGATCTGCCACATATTTGAAATTATTATTGATATACTTGAACAGGGAAAGGTACCTTACTTTTGGTCCGTATTTTTTATGGTAATCATCGAAATATTGTATCGAGTGCTTTACGGCAAAATTCCTCGTAACCGAATCCCTGGGATTGATCTTCGATTTTAATCCCTTCACTGCTTTTTCCACGCCCGTATCAAATATGTCGGGCTTAATGAGATACAAGTCTTTCTCTTTGTTATCTCTTATATCCCAGCTTTTTACCACCAGATTTTTATAATCAAGGATCATATTGCCAAGGTTGTAGCCTTCGGTAAACTGACTGTACACAACAAATCCTGCTATTAAAATAAATGCGGGGATGATCAGCGGTCTGAATATCCATAAAATGGCTCTTACCAGAAAAAAAGCGGCGATGATGGATATCAACAGATCTACATTCCAGTAACCTATGATAACCGGAGGAATAAAGCGGTTGATCAGGGGCGCCAAAGGAAGTATAGTCAACAATCCTATGGTGTTTAATACCAGGCTTCTCGCAAAAAAATGTGTATTTTTTTCACTCATTGCTGTAATAATAACGCAAATTAGGCAGGAACTTATTATACAGCTTGTTAAAAAACGGATGATAAAGATATGCACATTGTTGATGGCAGCTTACAGCAAGTTTCTTCCCCGGCTTTATTCATTCAGGTAGGCACAGACCGGTTTCAAAATGAAATTGTATTAATTTCGGATATAATAGATGAAGCATAGCAGATCCCGGTAATGGTAAGCTGTTCTCCCCCTAAGGTGCAGGACGGTTTTGCAAAAGAAGCTGTTTACCTTTAAGACATCATTAACGATCCCTTGGGTTATTATGCCTGCCCATAATGTACATAGCGATACCAAACTGCTGCAGTCGTTGAAGTCTGGCGACCAGTCTGCATTTACAACCCTCTACGAACGGTATGCAATATCGTTAACAGGCTATGCCGCCTCCAGGTTGGCTTCTCTCGAGGAAGCCCGTGACATCATACACGATCTTTTTGTATATATCTGGGAAGAGAGGGGCAGTATTACCATCACAATTTCTTTCAAATCGTTTCTTTTTGCTGCTGTCCGGTATCGCATCATTGATCATATCCGCAAAAATATAACACGCCGTGAGTATGCGGAGATGGCACAGCAGCTTACCGATGATTTTATCAGCAGTGCGGAAGATGAACTGGCTGCTAAAAATCTTAATCAAACGCTGGAACTTGCAGTAAACGACCTTCCTTCCCGTACCAAAGAAGTTTATCGGTTGAGCCGTCATGGACAATTGGCTGTGAAAGAAATTGCGTGCCGGCTTCATCTTTCTGAACAAACCGTAAAAAACCAGCTTACCACTGCACTTAGTTATTTACGTGCTTCATTGGAAAGGCTGGCGGTATTGGCAATGATATTATTATTGCATTAATGTAATGATATTATTATTTTTTATTTTTTTATAGTACTGTTGCTTTCCTCATCCGACTACTTCTTGTATTAGTTTCCAAAACCAGTTTCGCAGTCATATAATGCCATAGCGCAAATGAGTATTTCGCAGATCAAAAGTTTATTAGATAGTTTTATTGCAGGTAGCGCTACGCAACGAGAGCAACAACTGGTAGAACAGTGGCTGGAGGAAAATGACCAGCAGCGTACAGCATGGCATAATATGGATAGCAAGGCGCGTGCAGCCTGGATGCTGGAGCTTTATCGTGATATTGAACATGGGATTGAGCGTAAGCATGTTGCAGAAGAAGGGAGTAATGTGCGTGTGATCCCGCATAAATGGTACAGGAAGTTCAGGCTTCCCGCGGCGGCAATGCTTCTGATAAGCATAGGTGTGGGCTTATATTATTTTTTGCTTTCGGGGCAAAGAGCGGCAGCACCGGAAAATGTTGTTATGCAGCAACAGGAGCAGGATGTATTGCCGGGTACCAATAAAGCGCTACTTACGCTGGACAACGGAAAAACAATATTGCTTGATGATTCGCAGGATGGCGTACTGGCAAAGCAAGGCGGTACTGCTGTGAGCAAGAAGGGAGAAAATTTAATGTATGAGAAAGGGAGTGATGACAAACCGGGAGTGTTTAATATATTAACAACACCACGGGGCGGCCAGTACAGGCTGGTATTATCTGATGGAAGCAAAGTATGGTTGAATGCATCCTCGTCTATACGTTATCCCGTTTCATTTACAGGTAATGAAAGAAAGGTGGAAATAACCGGAGAAGTATATTTTGAGATAAGCCATCTTACTGCTGAAGCCTCAAAAGGAAAAACAGCAGAAAAAATTCCCTTTAAAGTGAAAATAAATTCGCCCGGTGTAAATGGGGGAGAAATTGAAGTGCTGGGCACTCAGTTTAATATCAATGCTTATGCCGACGAGAATGCAATAAGAGCAACGTTGCTGGAAGGAAGCATAAAATTAACACCGGTGCAGTCGGGAGAAAAAGCGGGAGATGCTGTTATAATTAAGCCGGGTGAGCAGGTTAGGATTGGGAAGAACGGTTCGTTGCGGGTAGTGAAAGACGTTGATCTTGAAGAAACGGTAGCCTGGAAGAACGGGTTATTTATGATGAACAGTGCGGTAATCCCTGACGTGCTTAGACAACTGGCGCGCTGGTATGATGTTGATATCGTTTACGGCAATGGTATACCGGAAGGGCACATTACCGGCGATATTCCGAGGGATATGAATTTATCGGAAGTATTAAAAGTAATGGAATTAAGCGGAGTTCATTTTAAAATTGATAACAAAAAAATTATCGTGAACCCGTAAAGGATAAACTGTTATTGATAAAAGGCCAACTGAAAAGCCGAAGTCCCGCGGCAACGGAACTCCGGCAAGTATTCAGGTTAACCTCTTAATAATAATCGTAGCGGATCATTTTATTATTCACTTAACCTAAACTAAGCAAAACTATGCGATTGATTGCTTTTCGCAAAGCATTATCCTGTAAAATACAGCGATGCGTGCTTTTTTACTCCAAAACATGGCTGGTTATGAGATTGACCATCGTTTTACTGATTGTTTCCTGCCTCCATGTACAGGCCAACGGATACGGCCAGAATATCAGCCTCTCCGTGCAGGATGCTTCACTTGAAAATGTTTTAAAGAAAATTAAAAAACAAGCCGGGTATCACCTTGTATACCGCGAGGAATACATGAGCCAGGCCGGCAAAGTGAGCGTAATCCTTAAAAATGTATCCATAACCGAAGCGCTGGATGCCTGTTTTAAAAACCAGGTGCTCACCTACGAACTGGTAAACAAAACCATTGTTGTTAAAAAAACCATTTCTCCTTTAGACCGGTACGCTGATAAAAGGCTTGTAGAAGAACCTCAGGATATTGTAATAGTGGGGGTGGTAACGAACCAGGACGGGGACCCGCTTGAAGGAGTAAGTGTTGTGGTAAAAGGCACTAAAAATGGGGCGGTTACAGATATAGATGGCAGATTTCAGCTGTCTGTTGCCTCTGATACAAATGCAGAGCTGGTCTTTTCCTTTGTGGGTTACCAGGCGAAAACGGTTAAGGTAGGAAGTCAAACCGCCTTTAATATTATGCTGGATCAGGTTGTTTCCGATTTAACAGATATAGTAGTGGTGGGGTATGGAACGCAAAAAAAGCAAACGGTTACAGGATCCATTGCATCTGTTAAGGGTGAGCAATTAACGGCAGTTCCTGTAGCGAGTACTGCCAATAGTTTAGCCGGGCGGCTTCCGGGTTTGATTTCTTTACAATCCAGCGGACAGCCGGGGGCTGATGCGGCAAATTTGAGCATCAGAGGTTTTGGCGGAGCGCTTGTTATTGTGGATGGAGTTGAATCAAGCTTTAATAATATAGATGCCAATCAAATTGAATCTGTTACTATTTTGAAAGACGGAGCGGCCTCTATTTACGGCGCCCGTGCTGGCAATGGCGTAATATTGGTTACTCTAAAGCGTGGAAATAAAGGTAAACCGGTTATTACCTTGAATTCCTCCAAAACTATACAAGGCATTACCATTATGCCAAAACCAGCGCGTGCAGGACAGTATGCCGAGATGAAATCTGAAGCCTGGCTCCAATCAGGACAGCCGGCTGACCAGGTGCCTTTTAGGGAAGAGCAGATTCAAAAATACTATAATGGCACAGATCCGTTGTATCCCAATACAAATTGGTATCGTGAACTGATCAGGGATTGGGCCCCTCAGCAACAACATAATTTATCTGTAAGGGGAGGAAGTGAGCGGATCAAATATTATGGCTTAATAGGGTTCCTGGATCAGCAGACAATATGGAAGAAGAATGGGGGAGATTATAAAAGATACAATATTCAATCTAATATTGACGCGGCAATTTCGGATAACCTGTCTTTTCAACTGGATGTTTCTTCCATTTTTGAAAGTCGTAAATTCCCCTGGCGGCCGCAAAATGCCGGAGCAAATACGGTATGGCAGGATTACTGGGCCACATTACCCATATATCCGCCCACATTGCCTGACCCCACTAAAATTTCTTTTGCCAACGGTGGAGGTACGGGAGGTGCTCACGTCATTACCAATAGTGAGATAGCAGGATATGACAATACTGAATCTCAAAATTTAAGAGGGGCTATTGCATTAAATTATACTTCTAACGCTATTCAGGGATTATCAGCCAAGGCATTCCTGAATATTGTACAGGATTACGGTAATAATAAACATTTTACGAGACCGGTACAGTTCTATACCTACGATCCTGTAGGTGATACTTATACATTAGCGGGTGCATTAGGCTCAACCGCCTCTCTTTCCCAGGTTAATAATAAGAACAGGGTGATAACCGGTCAGCTTTCACTGAATTACAATCGTACTCTTGGGAGATTCCATCATCTGAATGCTTTAGCTCTTTATGAGGCGATTGATTATAGCAGTGATTATTTAAGTGTGGGCAGAATTAATTTTCTTACCCCTGCCATAGACCAGTTATTTGCCGGAAGCACCTCCGGTATGGTAAATAATGGTTCGGCATCTGAAATGGGAAGAAAAAGTTATGTAGGCAGAATAAATTATTCGTATAAGAAAAAATACCTGGTGGAAACCATTCTAAGAGCTGATGCTTCTGCTAAGTTCCCTTCAGATAAGAGATGGGGTTATTTCCCCAGTGTCTCTCTTGGATGGAGGCTGTCCGAGGAAGACTTCATCAGGGAGATAAGCGATAATCTAAGTGATTTGAAACTTAGAGCAAGTTATGGAGAGTCGGGGAATGACGGAGTCGGCAATTTTCAATATCTCGCAGGATATCAATATGGACTTTTACACATCTTAGACAATAGAGTTCAACAAGGCATTGTTTCGAGCGGGTTGGCTAATCCGAATTTAACCTGGGAGAAAATTCGTATCTATAATGTTGGATTGGATTTTTCTTTATGGAATAGAAAATTATATGGAGAGGGTGATGTTTTCTACCGGGAACGTAAAGGTATACCGGCTACAAGAATTACTACTTTGCCGACTACATTTGGAGCAGACCTTCCCCCTGAAAATATAAATAGTTTAAATGACAGGGGATTTGAATTAAGATTAGGCACATCAGGGAGAAGTAAAAACTTTGAATGGGACGTAAACGGGAATATTTCCTGGTCAAGGGCAAAGTGGGACCATTATGAAGAGCCGGACTATTCCGATCCGGATCAGGAAAGAATTTATAAAAAATCGGGAAGGTGGACTGATCGTAATTATGGTTATTTATCCAACGGGTTATTTACCAGTCAGGAACAGATAGACGGATTAAAATTTAACCAGGATAACCAGGGAAATGTATCACTTCGTCCGGGTGATATATGGTATACAGATACGAATGGAGATGGTGTATTAGACTGGAAAGACCAGGTAGAAATAGGGAAGGGTACTGTTCCCCATTGGATGTTGGGCTTTAATGGTAATATAAGGTACAAAGATTTTGATCTTTCTGCTTTGTTCCAGGGGGCGTTGGGATACTATAACTACATTGTATTAACGCATGGCGAATTACCGCCTGCAATCGTTTATGATCTGAGATGGACACAAGAGACTAATGATCCCAATGCACTGGTACCACGTTTAGGAGGAGCAGCCACTAATGGGTTATCATCGGATTATTACTACAAGAAAGCCGGATATATGAGATTGAAGGCCGTTGCCCTCGGCTATAACCTGCCCAGGCAATGGTCAGAAACGGTTAAATTAAAGCAGGTAAGGATATATGTTGCCGGCAATAATTTGATAACGTTTGACGGTTTAAAGAAATACGGTACCGATCCGGAAGCGCCATCTGGTAATGCGGGATATTACTATCCTCAGCAAAAGACGGTAACCTTTGGCGTGAACATATCTCTATAGAAATAATCGTAAAAAAAATAAGTCATGAAAATTACAATCCGAATATTTTTAATATTCTTTATAATAAATGCATCCTGTAAAAAAGGCGTGTTAGATAAAGTGCCTTTGGACATGATCTCTGACGATGTGGTGTGGAAAGATCCGGCATTAATTAATGCATACCTTACTGAATGTTATGCGGGAACCTATGTTTTTACTAATGTTTCTACGGATAATTCCTGGGATAATTTATGGAAAGGTGATGCGGGACCTGCGCCTATGTGGATCAACGAGGTAAGTGATGAATCCCGAACAGCATGGCTTAGCGATGCATATCCATATAAGTCAGGTAATTTAAAAATTAACGGTGGTCTGTTAGAATGGTGGGAAAACGCATATAAGGTTATTCGTAAGCTGAATCAATTCATCCAAACCGTGCCCGAATCACCGCTGGAGGCGGATCTGAAAAAAGTGAGAATAGCAGAAGCGAGATTTTTAAGAGCGTATAATTATTTTGAAATGGTAAAGCGTTACGGTGGTATTCCTTTAATTACCGAAGTTCAGGATCTGAATAGCCCTCAGGATATATTGTATCCGAAACGCGCTAAAGAGCAGGAGATATATGATTTTGTGTTGTCCGAAGTCAACGGGTTTTCAAATGACCTTCCGGAAACCTCTAACGATCTCGGCAGACCTACAAAATATGCCGCATTAGCTTTAAAATGCAGGGCTGCTTTATACGCCGGAAGCATAGCGCAGTTTGGAACAGTGCAATTAGACGGAGTTGTGGGTATTGATGCTTCGGCGGCCAATACCTATTATCAGGAAGCATATAATGCCGCAGAGCAGATTATAAACAGCCATGTTTATTCATTGTATAAAAAATACCCTGATGATAAAGTCGTTAATTTTAGAAATATTTTTCTTGAGAAGAATAATGCGGAGCAAATTTTGGTAAAGCGGCATGATGAAAATAATGGAATGGGAAATACTGGGAACGGATGGGGCTATGATTTTTTTCAATGTCCTTTGCCCAATGGTTGGGGATCGGGTAATCAAAATGCAGTTTATTTAGAAATGGCAGAGGAGTTTGAATATATTGATGGACGTTCTGGTACGCTGGACCGGAATGTCATTCAGCAGGGATTGTGGACTACGGAGCAATTGTGGGGGGATAAGGATCCGAGATTCTTTGCAACTATTTATACTCAGAATACAACATGGCAGGGAAGCATACTGGATTATCATAAAGGGATACTTAAGCCCGATGGTACGATTCAGACGGACGGATCATACAATGGTATCCTGGCTAATGGTGTTCAAAACAAAACCACCGGTTTTGGTGTAATGAAATATTTGGACGAGAGCCATGGCAACCTGATAGGATCTAACGGGGATTGGGCCACTTCTTCTACGGATTTTATTGTATTCCGTTTAGGGGAAATCTTATTGAATTATGCGGAAGCTGCCTTATATCTTGGGAAATCGGATGATGCATTAGATGCCGTCAATCAAATCAGAGAACGGGCAGGGATCGCAACACTGGCCTCTGTTGACCAGGATAAGATAAGGCACGAAAGGAAAGTGGAGCTTGCCTTTGAAGGGCATCGTTACTGGGACTTGCGCAGATGGAGAACTGCCGTTACTGATCTTTCACGGAATTTTTCCGGGTTACAGTATATCCTGGATTATACCACAGGCAAATATAAATTATTGATTATTGAAAATGTGGATGGAACGGTTGCACCGCCTGCATTTTATCCGCAAAATTATTATTTGCCGATTACGCTTACCCGTACGGGTAATAATCCAAACCTTGTAGAAAACCCCGGCTATCAATAAATCATTCAAACTGATGTCCATCATGAGTAAGGCATTGTTATTTAGGATGTTTGTCGTCTTCAGTTGTCTTATATCGTGTAGTCCCCCTTCACCCCACAGGCAGGGCACGCTTGTAGGCGCTATTCGATGGGATGCATGGGTAGGGGATTTGAATCCTGCGGGGCTGGAAGTAGAGCGTGCGCTGGGACCAAACCAATATCATTATCGTGCTCCATTTTATAGTAAGGAAATTTCGCATGATTCTATCCAGTGCAGGGGAGCCACCCAGGATATTGTGGATAAGGAAATAGCTTATGCCAGTGATGCAGGGCTGGATTATTGGGCATTCTGCTGGTATCCTCCGCACAGCGGGCTGGACACTGCCAGACAACTTTACCTGGCCAGTAAACACCGGGATAATATTAAATGGTGTGTAATACTGGGTACCAATCCGTTTGATTATGACACGGATGCTGTATGGTTGGTTGATAGGTTTAAAGAGAAAAACTATCAGAAGGTGTTAAATGGAAGACCATTGGTGTATGTCTTTCCCTCTGCGAAGACTAACCCGCATGAGCTTGCTAAACTGAGAAATCTGAGTAAGGAGGCAAATATAGGAGAGCCGTATATAGTAGTGATGGAATTTTCTGTTAAAGCCGCTGTTGCAATGGCAGATAGTTTGCAGGCTGATGCAATGAGTGCATACATCAGTTGGACGGGTAAGAATGGAGAACCGTATTACCCGGTCATTCCCCGTGCCGATTCTCTTGGATGGGAAGGGTATAAGGCTACGGGGCGAAAAGTGGTACCCTGGGTAACTACGGGACACAATACGAAACCGCGTATTGATAATCCGGTATCGTGGACAACAGTTCCTTCTGATGGATGGGTAAGTGATGGAACACCCGGGCAAATTGCAGATAACCTCAGTAACGCCTTGAGGTGGACAATGGTGAACAGATCAACGGTAGAGTCCAATACAGTGCTGATGTATGCCTGGAATGAATTTGACGAAGGGGGATGGGTATGCCCTACATTGGGGAACAATACCAGCCGGTTAGAGGCAATTCGTAAAATATTAAAGTAACAAAAAGGTATGAGACAACGGAGAACGATTTTTTTTGCAACGATAGCTCTTTTTGCAATAAGTGGCTGTGCCGATAGCCCGACATCCAACAACAAAAAGAAAGATGACTACCAGGTGGGGGTATATTATTTTCCTAACTATCATGTGGATAAGCGCAATGAAGCGTATTTTGGAAAAGGGTGGACGGAATGGGAGTTGGTGAAAGCGGCAAAGCCCAGGTTTGCCAACCATGAACAGCCGAAAGTACCTGTTTGGGGATATACCGATGAAGCCGATCCCAAACAAATGGCACAAAAAATTGCCGCTGCGGCATCCCATGGAATAGACGCTTTTATATTTGATTGGTATTATTATGATGATGGACCGTTTTTAGAAAGGGGGTTAGAGGAAGGCTTTATGAAGGCGAAGAACAACCATTTACTGAAGTTCAGCCTGATGTGGGCTAACCATGATTGGGAAGATATTCATCCCTATACCCAGGGTCAGCCGCACAAGATTGTATATCCGGGAACGATTACCCCGGCCACATGGGATAAGATGACGGATATGATCGTTGATCATTATTTTAAACATCCCTCTTACTGGCTCATTGACGGCGCACCCTATTTTTCTATTTATGAATTAAGTAAGCTGCAGGAATCGTTTGGCAGTGTGGAAGCAACAGCGGCGGCGCTTGCTGCGTTCAGAAAAAAAACAATCGCCGCCGGGTTTAAAGACCTGAACCTTAATGCCGTTGTTTGGGGAAACCCGATACTTCCGGGAGAAAAATCCGTTACAGATCCGGCAGCTTTGGTAAAGAAGTTGGGATTTGACTCTTTTACCTCTTATGTATGGATCCATCATGTGCCTTTGAATGACCAGGTTGTACCTTATGATACGGTAAAAAAAGCATACCTGCAATATGCAGAGCAGGCAATAGCCACATTTTCTATACCCTATTACCCCAATGCATCGGTAGGCTGGGATCCGTCACCACGTACCAATCAGAATACGCCGTTTAATAATTCCGGTTACCCTTATACCAATGTTATCGGAGGTAATACTCCCGAGGCGTTTAAACAGGGGCTCATAGACGTAAAAGAAATGATGGATAAGCACAATCAAAAAGTCATTACCATTAATTCATGGAATGAATGGACGGAAGGCAGCTACCTGGAGCCGGACGTTGTACATAAAATGAAGTATCTCCAGGCGATTAAAACTGTATTTGGAAAATAAATGAAACCATCCCTCATGAAATATATATGTTTATTGATTGCCGTTACGATAATATCCTGCTCTGAATTAATTGCACAGGAAAAAATCAACATTAAACGAAACAGCTTTCAGTCAGATCAGCCTATCATCAGGGCAAACCGCCCGTTTCACTTCAATGTGATAGTTGAAAACCCGGAGAAGCTGAAATATGAGTGCAGGCTGATCCTTCCGGGCGATGGCAGCCGCATGGGAAAGGAAAGGATTACGATGCTGTCCGACTCTTCCAAACAACACAGTTGGGAGGTAGTATGCCTTCAGGCGGGACAGAAAGATTTTGTGGTAGAAGTGCTTGTTAACGAAAAAGTGTTTTCAAGATCAACCGTTAACCAGGTAGTGATGCCTGCCAGGAAAGTAGAAAAACAGGCTTATATCCCTGCGCCCAGGCCTGCCAAAACAAATATACTGGTGGGAGCGCATAATTGCCCGTTGTGGGAAACGGGGCGTCATGAACTCTGGAACCAGGTTGTGCACAAACACCAGGAACGCACACCCGCTTTGGGAATTTATTCTCAGGATAATCCTGAAATAGCCGATTGGGAAACCAAATGGGCAGTGGAACACGGTATTTCCTTTTTTATCTATTGCTGGTATCGCACCAGCCAGAACGGGCCCATTACAACGCAGTTCGAGAAAAGTGTTTTTGATGAGGCGCTCTTTAGATCGAAGTATGGCGATCAAATGAAGTTCACCATTATGTGGGAGAATCAATCCAAAGGTACATCAGGCATTACTGATGAGAAAGACCTGATGGAAAACCTGGTGCCTTATTGGATCGAGAAATTCTTTAAGAAAGATAATTATCTCAAGATTGATAATAAACCCGTGCTCTATGTCTACCGCCCGCTCTTTATTTCGGATGACCTTGGGAGCGATGAAAAGGCAAAAGCGGCACTTAATATGATGCGTGAAGCATGTAAAAAAGCAGGTTTCGACGGCTTAATTATCATGGGAGAGGAACGCGGGTTTAATCCTGAAGCACTTACCCGTTTTAAAGCTATGGGGCTTGATTATACCTTTCAATACTGCTGGCATGTACCCAACAGCCCTTCACCGGAGGTTGCTATCGAAAGCCAGATGGATCAAATCAGGAAGATGCATACCATGCATGATGTAATTCCCCAGGTTGTTACACTCTCGCAGGCATGGAGCGGTTGGTCAGACGAAGGGAGCATGTGGAAGCTTCCCCCGAAGGACTTTGAAGTGCTGCTCCGGAAAGGAAAAGCCTTTATCGAAAATAATTTTTCGAAAGATGAGCTGGGTAGCAGAATGATTATTCTCGACAACTGGAATGAATGGAGCGAAGGGCATTACCTGGCGCCCTATCGCGAATATGGTTTTGGGTACCTGGATGCTATCCGTAGGGTGTTTGCTAAAGATCCTGAAAAACATGAAGACCTGATCCCGGAAGACATTGGGAAAGGACCTTATGATATGCCGATGGAACTTTTTGAGAAAAAAGAAAAAAAATAATGAATGAAAAAGATATCGTTGGTTGCATGTTTAACCATATTCGTCCTGGCAACAGCAAATTCTCAAAAGAAATATGATATCGCTGCTTTTGTATGGCCGTCGTATCATCCTGATGACCGGGCAAAAATATTCTGGCCGGAAGGTATGGGAGAATGGCAAACGGTAAAGTCGAACAAAGCCAAATTTCCAGGCCACGAGCAGCCCCGTTATCCCCTTTGGGGATATGTGAATGAGGCCGATCCGTATGTAATGGAGATGCAGGTATCGGCGGCTACACGCCACGGAGTGAACGTATTCATTTATGACTGGTATTGGTATGACGGTATGCCTTTTCTTGAAAGCTGCTTGAACGATGGGTTTCTGAAAGCAGCTAATAATAAGGAAATGAAGTTTTACCTGATGTGGGCCAATCACGATGTGAACATGACATGGGATAAACGTTTGGCCGGGCAGCCCAATAACAGCCTTATATGGAAAGGCGGGGTGAATCGTAAGGAATTTGAGGACATTTGTAAGCGGGTGATCGAAAAATATTTCATCCAGCCGAATTATTATACAGTGGATGGCAAACCCAGTTTTATGATTTATGAACTGCAAACTTTTATAGATGGTATGGGTGGGTTGAAGGAAGCCAAAGCAGCTTTGGACTGGTTTCGTGCTGAAGCAAAAAAAGCAGGTTTTAAAGGGCTGGACCTTCAACTCACCCTGCGGTCAGATATGAACGGGAATATTACAGGTATTGCCGGCGATAATGTTGGTACACAACTTAGTGTTATTAAGGAGTTGCAGTTTGATGGCGCCACGCATTACCAGTACGTTCATTTCCTCAACATTGACCGCGACTATTTGGAAATACAGGCTGATGCAGTAAAAGAATGGGAAAGCACCGGGGAAAGCTTACCGGTGCCCTATTATCCGCATGTATCTGTTGGCTGGGATAATAATCCCCGGTTTGAAACGCGGGTGGGGGGAATTGTTAAAAACAATACACCCGCTAATTTTGAAAAAGCGCTTCGTGATGCAAAAGCATATGTAGATGCTCACCCTGAACAAGCTCCGCTGATCACCATCAACAGTTGGAATGAATGGACGGAAACGAGCTACCTCCAGCCGTGTACGATGTTCGGGTACGGGTACCTGGAAGCTGTGAAAAAAGTGTTCAAGCCTTAAATGCCTGCTTACTTCACGAAAACAGTAGAAGATGAATTGGATCTTTTTAAAACAGAACAATGTTTCAATCGGGAACCAACTTATTTGGGTTAGAACGAAGTGTATGCTTTTTCTTTGTGCCGTTGGGATGTTGATACTAACCAGCTGCAGATCATCTGTGGAATCCATTGATCCGGAACCCGAATTGCCTATAGATATACCTGAAGGGGATGTGTCGGTAGCTGCTTACTATTTTCCTAATTGGGGGCCGGTAGCTGAATCCGAATGGCAGCTCATTAAGTTTGCCAAACCTCGTTTTGATGGTCATCAGCAACCTAAGGTTCCGCTGTGGGGATACGAAAATGAAAATGAGCCCACAGTGATGTCTAAAAAAATAGAGGCAGCGGTCAGCCATGGTATTGATGCCTTTATTTTCGACTGGTATTATTTTGATCAGCCACATGGAAAATATCTTTATAAAGCGCTGGAAGAAGGTTTCCTGGAGGCAGGTAATAATACAGACATTAAGTTCGCGCTCATGTGGTGTAATCATGATGTGGGCGATATGAAGGGTGCTGTAAGTCCGGCCACCTTCACAGAGATCATGGATTATATAATAGAGAAATATTTTAAACATCCTTCTTATTGGTTAATTGACGGCTGTCCTTATTTTTCTATCTATCAGATGCATACGTTTATCGAAACCTTTGGGGGAGATGTTCAAAAAGCTGCTGAAGCAATCGAGCTTTTCCGGTCAAAGGTTAAAGCAGCCGGGTTTAAGGATCTCCATCTGAATGGCGTATTGTTTGGATTGAATAACTATATGGATGTAGCTGTTAATAACCTGAAGATGAACAGCACAACCTCTTACGTGTGGATCCATCACAATGCCTTACCATCTTTCCCCGCCACAAAGTACGAGGTGGCAGCCGACCAGTATTTTCGCAATATAGAAAATGGCGGTGGCGCAAACGGGCTGGAGAAACCGGCAGCATCTATTCCGGTTCCCTATCACCTCAATGTAAGTATGGGCTGGGATTCTTCACCCAGGTGCAGGAATGCCAGTGACTGGATGGAACGGCGTGATTACCCTTATGGCGCTGTGATAACAGATAATACGCCTTACCTGTTTAAAAAAGCTTTGGCGAAAGCTAAAAAAATAACAATGCAAAAGCCCCCGGGTGAGCGCATTATTACTATCAATTCATGGAATGAATGGGGAGAGGGGTCTTACCTGGAACCGGATACCCGGCATGAGATGAAGTACCTGGAAGCAGTCCGGGATGTATTTAAATGACATGCTGCCCTTATAATTAAGAATTCATGAAACTTCTATTGACGGGTTTTTGCCTGAGCATTGTTCTTTTCGTCGGCCACGCTCAAACAACCGGCGACAGCATGGCCGAAAAATTCAGAAATCCTCCTTTGCCGTATCATATGAACCTGAATGTTCATCGTTCACCTTACGAACCTGAAAAGCAGGATGCGCTGCTGGATTCTTTATTGCGTTGCGGATATGGTGGTATGGCCACTAATGTCAACTGGACAAAAGATTATTTGAAGAATGGTGAAGCGTTTTCGTCTTTCTTCCGCTTTGTTCGTTCAGCCAGGAATAAAGGCATGGAAATATGGCTGTACGACGAAAAAGGATATCCTTCCGGAATGGCAGGTGGTCACATCCTTTCAGAACACCCCGAATGGGAATCTGAAGGTTTGTTTTTTAAGGATACGGTAATAACCGGTCCGGGGGAAATTTGCATGCAGTCTCTGCCGGGAAATCCTGTTATCGCTGTTGCGCTTCCGCAAAAAAGCGGAGTGGCACAACTTAACAAAAGCGAAGATCTTCGCAGCCACCTAAAAAACAGCATGCTTGAATGGAATGCACCAGGGGGAAAATGGAAAGTTGTGCAGGTATCATCAGGAACGTTGTATCATGGTTTTCAGGCGGGAACCAACAGGGCGGGAGAAGTGCTCCATTATCCCAGCCTGCTGCTGCCGGAAGTTACCAATCGTTTTATTGAATTAACCCATAAAAAATACGCAAAGGCTTCAGGTGGACTGCTTGGCGATTTATTCTTTTCCACTTTTACAGACGAACCCTCTTCTATGGCTATGCCTTATAACAACCTGGGCTACGGGGTATATCCCTGGAAAGATAATGTCAGTAAAGAGTTTAAAAAGCGTTACGGCTATAGCCTGGAGGATCGTCTTGTCCCCCTGATGCTGGACAGTGGAAGTGAGGGGAAAAAATTACGAGTGCAATATTTTAGCATTATTTCGGATTTTATGAGTTCGAATTACTTTAAAAAGATCAAAGAGTACTGCCACACTCAAAATATGAAAACAGGAGGACATCTGTTGGTGGAAGAGTCTATGATGGCATGTGCGCCGCTGTATGGAGATATTATGTCATGTTTTAGACAAATGGATATGCCCGGTATTGATGTGCTTACCGTTATGCCAGACTTTACACGGCGGTACATGATCTCCGGTCGTATGGCTTCATCGGCTGCCGAGCTTGAAGGCAATTCAATGGTAATGTCCGAAGTATGTCCTGTTCCTGATTATGCAATCCATTCAGGTAAAGAAGCGCCAACCTTGCATGCCAAAGGGGTAATCAACCGCCAGTTGGTTGCGGGAGTGACCAAATTCAATAATTATATGAAGTTGCAGCATGAAAATGATGCAGGTAAGACAGCATTCAACACCTATGTCGCCCGTGTCAGCATGATGACGTCAGGTGGAGTTCGTGCATCCCGCATAGCGGTGTATTACCCTGTGGAGACCCTATGGTCGAAGTATCGCCCACAACCTTCATCATTGCGTGGCTGGGATGATGTTCAGGGAGGCGCTGATGAGGCCCAGCAATTAGATAAGTTGTTCGTTCGTGTAAGCAACCTGTTGTATGAAAACCAATGGGAGTTTTCCTATATTGATAACCAGGGCATATGCGAATCTGTAGTTGAGAACGGAAAATTGAGCCATGGCCAGTTGAGCTGGGATGTATTGATCTTACCCGGAGTGGAAACCATTTCTGAAGAGGCAATGAAAAGAATATCAGATTTTTGTAACAAAGGGGGCAAAGTGATTGCTATATATGCTACCCCCGAAAACTCATTTTCTGCTTTCCCTTCTCCCGTAATAAAAAAGTATGTTATTGATCTGCTGCAACCGAAGCCGGGCAAACACAGCAGTTTCTTTTTCGAAAAACGTTTTGAGCCTTATGGTTTGGATGATCTTTTAAACCGTCTGATAGAGAAAGAGATCGTGGTTTTTCCAAAAGAAAACGTTTTCTGTAGTCAGAAGATAGTTGCAGGTAAAAATATTTACCTGATTACTAATGACAATTCGCATCCCAAAGAGTTGGACGTAGCAATAAAAAAAGGTGGGTCATGGATGTGCTGGAATCCTCAGACCGGAGAAGCAAATCGGTTCTTACGGAATAAGAAGGTACACCTGGGACCTTTTGAAAGTCTGATTATACGGGAAGATTAAGTATGCTACCGACACTTGTTCAGAAAAATTGAGGTTGGAAATACTGGACGACGATGTCGCGTAAGCCATATATAGGAACGGAAGCCAACGGGCAACAACTGGATGTGCTTATATATTGCCGGGGAGTAAAAACAGGGTTGAATGATGCCGATGATTTCTTTGCTAAGGACTTCTTGTGGAATTTTTTATAGTATTGCGGTCAAAATATACAAAGGAGTTATTGATTGTCGTCTTTTCAACCATATACGGAAAAGGAACTGCTTAAACGTGTAGCCGAGGGAGATGAGGAAGCATATAAGTTGGTGTTTGATCGCTATTGGAGTAAGATATACCATGTAGCGCTGAGCTTTTTAAAGGCTCCTGATCAGGCGCAGGATGCTGTGCAGCAGGTATTCATTAAGCTTTGGGAAAAAAGAAATAAGCTTCCCGAAGTGGAAAATCTGGATGCCTGGCTTTTTATTGTAGCCCGTAATACTATTATAAATATCCTGGAGCGGATCGTTTCTTCAAGAAAAGGCATTCAGCAGATAAAAGACGTGGTTCCCGAAGATTATCTTACTCCTTCCAGCATGCTGGAATACAAGCAGGTTTCGGAAATCATACAGGATGCCGTCAACAGGCTGCCTCCCCAGCAGGCATTGGTTTTTAGACTGAGCCGTGAGCAGGGGCTGACCTATGCAGAGATAGCGGAGCGGTTGCATATTGCTCCGGCTACCGTAAAAAGTCATATCATACGCGCCCTCAACAGCATCAGGGAATACGTATATCGCCGCACCGATCGTACTTTAATGGTTATTTGGCTGCTCGCGGCATTTGTGAAATAATTTTTTTAAGCTCCACTGCACCTGTTTTCATTGATAGCTGTCTTTACTGTTCAACAAGCAAGCATTTTTATTATGTCCGCGAACAAATTCCAGGAGTTGATTGACAAATACCTGACCAATGCTATACTGGCAGAGGAACAGGAGCAACTGTTTGATATGATTGAAAAGAAGGAATACCGGGCTGACCTGGAGAAAGTTGTTAAGGAAGCGCTGGATATATCTTTTGAGGTGGAAGAGGATGAAGCGCTCCGCGAACGTATTTTCGGGCTTTTGCAGCAACGTAAAAACCGGTCAACAGTCTTCAGGATATATTCTCTCCGCCGCTGGGGCTGGAGCGCCGCCTCAGTTGTATTGATCCTGGCGTCTGTGCTGGTATTCCGTACAATCAATAAAAAAAGCAATGCACCTGCTCCCGCAATTGCGACGGTTGTTGATGTAGAGCCCGGCAGGGACGGCGCTATCCTTACGCTTGCGGATGGTACCCATCTGCTGCTCGACAGCCTGGATAATGGGGTGGTAGCCACACAGAATGGAGTGCAGGCCGTTCTTAAAAACGGACAGCTTGCCTATGAAGTAAAGGAGCGCATTGCCGGAGAAGTAGTGTATAATACCATGACCACTCCCAAAGGAAGGCAGTATCATATGACATTGCCGGATGGCACCCGGGTTTGGCTGAATGCCGCTTCCTCTGTTTATTTTCCTACTGTATTCAGCAATAAGAAGCGCGACATAACGATCACCGGCGAAGTATACCTGGAAGTAGCGCCCGACCCCCGGCGCCCCTTTACGGTAACGGCAGGAAAAACCACTATCGAAGTGTTGGGCACTCATTTTAACGTGATGGCTTACGAAAATGAAGCAGTAATGAAAACCACGCTCGCTGAAGGATCTGTTCAACTGTCTCACGGTGAACATAAGCTGACCTTATTACCCGGGCAGCAGGCCCAGGTAACCGGGGATATTACCCGGCTGGTGAAGGATGTAGATATGGACGCTGAACTGGCATGGAAAAACGGGTGGTTCAATTTTAAATACATGGATATTCAAACCGTGATGAAGCAGGTGGAACGCTGGTACGATATTACTGTTGAATATGAGGGGCGTATTCCTGAAAAACGATTTAACGGTGAGCTGCCCCGAAATGTCAAACTGTCTGAGCTGTTGGAAATTCTACGGTTTTCAGAAGTGAAATTCGCATTGCAGGGCAAAGTATTAACAATAAAGGAATGAAGTGTAATACTGATTTTCAATAAACTAATTTATAACCAAAACAGCCATTATGATTTGACCTTAGTTTTTTATTCTGCATATCCCATAAAAACGGGCAGTGATTAGAGCCACTACCCGCTATACGCAGGGATTTGTACACATGATGTTTAAAAACCCCTAACGTTTACAACTAACAAAGCAAAAGTATGAATTTTAAACCTAAAGGGACGGGATCGGTATTTCCGGTCAATCCCTGTATTGTCTTAGCCATGAAACTAACTGTTGCTTTATTGATCATTGCTACTTTACAGGTAAGTGCCAAAACTTACAGCCAGCAATTAACGATCAATGAAAAAAATCTCACAGTTTCTCATTTCCTGCAACTTATTAAAAAGCAAGCAGGGTATAGCTTTTTGTATGATGATCTCCAGTTAAAGGATATCAGGATCGCAAGTATTTCGGTAGTGAATGCAGGTGTAGAGCATACGCTGGAGGAAGGCTTCAAAAACCTGCCGTTAGCGTATAAAATATTTAATAAAACAATTGTAGTAAAAAGGGTTAATAATAAAACAGCTTCTCCGCAGGAGCAGGCGGGTCAGCCACCTGCCGACATTACGATCACTGGTATTGTAATGAACCCTGACGGTGAGGCATTGAGTAATGTAAGTGTGGTGGTGAAGGGAAGCAATAGCGGAACCACTACCGACGGCAATGGCGTATTCTCCATCCAGGTTCCAGATGGCAACGCGGTGCTGGTGTTTTCGTACGTAGGCTACGATAGCCAGGAGATGGTTGTAGGAAACCAGAGAACTATCAATCTGGTATTAACTCCTTCCGCAGGCTCTTTGGGAGATGTGGTGGTAGTGGCATACGGTAAGCAGAAGAAAATTTCGGTAACAGGCGCTATTGCTTCTATTTCAACCAGGGAGATCAAGCAAAGTCCCGCAGCTAATCTGGCGGTTACACTTGCGGGCAGGCTACCTGGCTTAACTGCCTTGCAAAGAAGCGGCGAGCCCGGGCGCGATGCCACCGCATTATTTTTAAGAGGGATCGGCACGCTCAACGGAACCGCGCCTATTATTCTCGTGGATGGTGTGGAACGCGAAATGACCTATATAGATCCCAATGAAGTAGAAAATGTAACTATCTTAAAAGACGCTTCATCAACCGCTTTGTTTGGTGTACGCGGCGCTAACGGGGTAATATTGGTTACCACTAAAAGAGGAGCGAGCGGCAAGCCAAGCATCGGATTAACGTATGAATACGGGTTGCAGGGATTTACCCGGTCGCCTTCAATGGTCAATTCTTATGACTGGGCGCGACTGAAGAATGAAGCCTGGTCCAATGATAACCCGGGTATTGATCCCGACGATCCCGTCAACCAGCCGCCGTATTCAGAATATGCTTTGGACAGGTTTATGTACCGAGAATATCCTGAAGCGTATCCCAATAATAACTGGCAAAAAATGCTCATCAATGAGTATGTGGCGCAGAAGCGTTATAATCTTAATCTGTCGGGCGGTAGCGAATATGTGCAGTATTTTGTGAACGTTGGCTTTTTAGACCAGGGCGGTCAATGGAAGGTTGACCCCAGCGTTACAGATTACGACCCCTCCAGCTTTTTAAGAAGGTATAATTTCCGTTCTAATATTGATGCTAAACTCAACAAGGCGGGTACTTTGAGTACTTTTTTAAATGCGGCAGGTTATTTTGAAAGGGTAAACTCGCCGAATGCCAATACGGATGAAATATTTCGCAGAACGTATGCTTTTTTCCCGGTAGTATTGCCTGGCCCGTTAACGCCCTCCGGCGAAGTGCTGATAGGCCCGGGTAATTATAACGAGTCGCCCTGGGCAATGATCAACAGGAGCGGTTACCGCCAGGAAACGAGGAATAATATCACCGCGTCATGGGGATTAAAGCAGGATTTCGGATTTTTAACACAAGGGCTTTCCGCCAAATTTATGGCTTCATTTGACACCCGTACTGTTTATTCGCTCACAGCCGGGAAAGATTACCAGCGCTGGATACAGATCATTGACCCTAACACGCCTAACCATGAAGGGATGGATAGTGTACAGTATACCCGCTTATTCCTGGATAGAGATAACACGCCATTGAGTATTGGCAGTGGATCTAATTTTCAGTCTTTCTTCAATTTCCAGTTGTCTGTTGACTACAGCAGGGTATTCAAACAAAAGCACGCTTTTACGGGGTTATTGCTGGCACAGCAGGAAACAAGGGTGTTACCCAACGACAGATTGCCCTATAATCTCAGGGGGATATCCATGAGGGCAGCGTATGCTTATGATAGTAAATATTTACTGGAATTCAATGCAGGCTACAATGGGTCGGAGCAGTTTGCCAAAGGTAGGCGTTATGGTTTATTTCCTACCGTATCCGGAGGCTGGGTGGTATCTAACGAAGACTTTTTAAAATCCAGTGAGATCATTTCATTGCTCAAGATCAGGGCATCTTATGGAAAAGTAGGAAGCGACCGGCTGGGCGACAGGCGCTTTTTGTACTTAGATGATATACAACGTATTGGTGGCGGTGGCTTTAGCCCGTCGTTAGGACGTGGTGGATATATAGCCGAAAACTATATCGGTAACCCCAATATTCAATGGGAGATAGCTAAAAAAGCCAATATTGGTTTGGAACTGGGTTTTCTGCATAGCGATCTTAATATCATGATTGATGTGTTTAAAGAAAGAAGGGATAATATTTTGATCAGCCGGCAAACCATTCCTATGGTGTATGGTATTGAGCCCGGTCGTATGGCACCTGTAAATATGGGCGTTGTGGAAAACAAAGGATACGAGATTGAGCTGAACTATCGTAAAGCGATTAACAGAAACTGGTCGGTGCTTTCAAAACTCAATTTCAATTTTGCCCGTAATAAAGTATTGTTCTCTGATGAATTGCAATATCCTGATGATTATGCTTACCGGTATCGCCAAACAGGGTCTCGTTTGGGGCAGATATTTGGTTATAAGCTGCGCGATGGGTATTATACAAGCTACGAGGAAATTGCTGATGAAGGTTTAAGCTATACAGGCTATACGGTCAGACCCGGTGACTTTAAATATGTGGATACCAATGGAGACAAGGTTATTGATGAGCGGGATATGGTTCCCATAGGTTATTCTGCCATTCCGGAATACACCCTGGGAGCAGCTTTTAGCATTACATATAAAAACTTTGATGTTTCCTTTTTATTCCAGGGCAACTTCAATGTATCCCAGCCCCTGTCTGGCTATGGTACCATGAGCACTTCCGATTTCAGGCAACGCCATTTATATGCATGGACTGTGGAACGGGCAGCGAAAGGTGAAAAAATACTGTATCCCCGGTTAACAACAGGTGGCAGCTCAAGCGAGAACGACTTCAATGAATTCTTTATAGAGGATCGCAGTTTTGTACGGTTGAAAAATGCGGAAATAGGGTATCGCCTGCCGGAAAAATGGGTGCGTAAGATCGGTAGTAAGGAAGTGCGTTTTTATGCCAATGGGTTTAACCTGGTCACATGGGACAAAATGCGTACAAAAGATTTTGATCCTGAAATCAATAATTCCCTCAGTTACCCGGTCTACCAGGTGTTTAATTCCGGAGTGAATATAACTTTTTGATTAATCCTTTTACAAACATAAGATGAAAAATATAGCACTTAATATATTGCTGATGGCGGCATTGCTGATCGGCGCCTGCAAAAAAGATCCGCTGGATCTTATGCCTGATGGCCGCATAACCATAGACCAGGTTTTTAAAGATGAGATGATGGCTTCGGAGTATGTAAACTCTATCTATTCCAATATGCAGCATTATGGTACGGCTTATGATTATTGGACCATGTTGGCCGGCTATTCGGATGAAGCTCACGATAACGATTACCCGCAGGATATGGGCCGCGCCCCGGCCCGCTGGTATGCCGGTGAGCTGAGACCCAACTGGAACCCCATGGATATACCCGGAACGGTGGGCAGGAACGACCCCGCGTCCAATGGTTATTATTATCGTAATGCATGGAAAGCCATTCGTTTGGCCAATGTTTTCCTGGCAAATATTGACCAAACAGTATACGCCAATCCCAATACCAAGTTGCGGCTGATCGCGGAAGCTAAAACACTGCGTGCCTTCTTTTACCTGGAACTGATTAAGATGTATGGCGGAATGCCTGTGGTAGACAAACCTTTTACAGAAGAGTTTAAATTTGAAGACCTCCCGCGGCAATCGTTTAAAGAGTGTGTTGATTTTATAAAACAGGATTGTGATGAAGCGATAGCGGAAGCGGCCTTTCCCTGGCGCATTGTAACTGAGCCGGAAAGAGGGCGGTTTACCAAAGCGGTTGCACATTCCGTTCGTTCACAAGCCCTGCTTTTCAGTGCCAGTCCTTTATGGAATCCGGAGGGAGATGAAAGCCGCTGGGCTATGGCTGCCGACTATTCAAAACAATCGCTGGAAGCGCTTACGGGAGCCGGCTACCAGTTATACCCACAATACGAAGCCTACTTTTTCGGGCGGTCTGATCTTAGTCCTAATCCTGGTGATAAGGAAACGATCTATGAGATCAAAACATTTAATGGTACCCCGGATTTTAGTCACCTGATGTTCCGGATGCATGCCATTCCCACGTTAGGTGGTGATAAAGCAGGATGCAGCCCCTCGCAGGAACTGGTGGATGCTTATGATATGGACAATGGAGAAATACCTATTCTCGGCTACCAGGATGAAGATCATCTTCAGCCTATTATCAATGCTGCTTCGGGTTATGACGAAGCGCATCCTTATGTAAACCGCGATCCCCGCTTTTATGCAACAGTTTGGTATAACGATGCTTATTATGGTGAAATTAATGGCCAACCATACCGCATTCAGTCTTATGTAGGCGGAGCAGACGGTATTTCAAACCTCATGCAAAGAACGCATAACGGATATTACCTGCGCAAGTTTCGCGATCCCAAACAATTAGATCCCTATACTGGTACGGCTTTATTTAAAAAATACAGGCTGGGTGAAATATACCTGAACTATGCCGAAGCAGCTAATGAAGCGTATGGCCCTACGGTTGAAGTTTACGACGCTGTTAATACAGTTCGGGCACGGGTCAATATGCCGCCGTTGCCTGCAGGGTTAACCAAAGAACAGATGAGAGAGCGTATTCACAGGGAGCGCAGGGTGGAGCTATCCTTTGAAGAACACAGGATATGGGATGTGAGACGATGGAAAATTATCGGGCAAACAGATAAGCTGACTACAGGTGTTGAATGGACAAAGACCGGAGAGGGGCAGTTTACCGGTAAAAGAATTGTGGTCGGTAGAAGAAAAACGGCAACAGATAATTATCTGATCATCCCTATCCCGTTAAGTGAGCTGACCCTTATGCCCCAGTGGCAGCAAAACCCGGGTTGGTAAGTACGGTATAGTGGTATTATTTATTGTTCATTTTTTTTGAAACAGAAGTATATGGCTATCAAAAATTATATAATCATTGCATTGCTGGTGGTTGCAACTGCAGGCATGGGTTCCTGTAATAGAGAGGATAATGACCTGCCGGTTAATAATGCACCGATCCCTAGAATATTGGCATTTGTTCCTGAAAATGCGGCTCCGGGCGATTTACTGACAATTAAAGGATTGAATTTTTCTTCCGACCCCGAAAAGAATATTATCAGGTTTAATCAAACTGTTATTCCTGCAGAATCAGTGAGCGATACGGCTATAATCGTAATCGTTCCAGACCTGGCTGTAAAATCTGCCGGTGTAACAGTGAGGAGCAATGGTAAGATTTCCAACAAAAAAAATCTTAACCTGGTGAAGATAAAAAAGTTCCAGGACGATTTTGACCGTGCAGATATAGATCTGGTTGATAAATCCGTTGTGCCCAATCCAATTGGCGGGGACTGGGAAATTGTGACAGGGATGTTTGCTTTGGAAGACAACCGGCTGGCTACGCATGTGGGCGGACTGGAAAGTTATATGCTGTATCGTGCTCCTGAAGTGGATATGAAAGCCGGCAGTGATAATTACTTTAAGCTTGCCGCCGATATTACTGTTTCCGGGGGCGGTTCATTTGGGGGTATAATATTTAACGCGCAGGAAGACAATAAAAGATTTTATCTTTTAAGAACTGCAGGAACATTAGTGCAGTTATTGAAAACCGGTGCTAACGGGCTGGGCGACTGGGCTGCTATTATGATGAGCGATAATTTTGAAGGCTTGTCCGATGATAAAAAATATCATGTGGAAGTTTCTTCATCAACTGCAGGAAAAATTACCATTAAAATTACCGACCCGGACAGCAATGGCATTATTATGGATCGCAGCTTTACTGATAACGATCCTTATGTGGGCGGAGTTCCGGGCTTCTATTATTTTGGGTTGGCTAATCCTACCAATATTTATTTTGATAATTTACTGCTTGAGCTGCAATGATTTTTTTACGAACATCAGCAATGCCTGCCTTGCCTGCCGGTGTTGTTGATGTATTAAGATATTAATATGAAATCTTTTGTTTCTATACTTGTCGGTTGTATGATGCTGGCATCCTGTTGTAAAAAAATAAATTCAACTACTTCCGGTACGGGCGATCCTGCAGCTACACCGGTTTCTTTATTGGGCGATCATAGTTTTGAAGCAGGGCTTTATTTAAAAGGAGATGTGAGCGGGGCGCCTTCAGTGGGTGAGGTGTTATATCCTTTTGGTAAAAAGAGCAATAAGCCCACCTGGCAATTGGCTGAATGGGCCAGTAAATATTTGTTGCATCAAAGCGACCTCGTAGAAAAGGATGGAGTTAAGTTATATGAAAATGCGGGCAAATTGGTTTCGTTTGAACGGGAAGATAATACCACCAGGATCCGTATGGATGTGAAAGCCTCCGCTGAATACGATCATCCGCGTAAAAGCGGGGAAGGTTGGCCGCATTTACTGATTGAGCAGGAATTTGCGGAAAAACCATTTTTGAAAAACATGGATCAACTTTTACTGAACTTTGAAGGGCGATTGGTTGAGTGTGTTTCAAAAATGCCGGCCGGCAGTTTTGATACAGGACTACATACCGCTCAGTTCCAGTTATTCATTACCCTGCAAAACCTTAACCCGCAATCGCCGAGCTACGGTGAACTGGTGTGGTTTGGCGTGCCTTTTTATGATTACCGTAGCAGGCAACAGGAAGTATACGCGGCAAAGGATATCGGGAAAGATGATGCGACAGGTATGTTCATATACAGTATTGCTACCACCGATTTTATACAAGGCAGTTTTCACGATGGCAACTGGATAAAGATCGGGAAGGATTTGAAGCCATTGATGGTAAAGGCGTTTGATATTGCAAAAGAGCGTGGATATTTAAAAGGCGCTTATATAGATGATATCCGTATCAGTGGCATGAACCTCGGCTGGGAAGTGCCGGGTACTTTTGACGCGGGATTTGAATTCAAAGGTTTCGACCTGAAGTATATACGGTAAAAAGATAAGGCTGACAGAGAAGTCTGGGTTCCGAACCTTTCAAAGGTTCGGAACCCCTATAGTGATATTCAACGATTGTTTATATTGTTTTACAATTCATTCATGAGATATGCATAGAATAATAATTGCTGTTGGATTCATGATATCAATATGCCCGCAATTAGCATTGTCGCAGAATGACCGTCCTGCCCGGGAAGGGTATGTGAATATGCATCATTTTCTGCAACCCTTCTGGAAAGCCGATACGATATATAGTGAAGCCGTTCAGCCCATAAAAGACGGCGATAAAAATGCGGAGGGACGGTTACTATTCAAAGCAAAGAAGATCATTACGGTAAAAGATACCTACCTGCAAAAGGAATATAAAAAAGGAAAGGACTGGAAATATAAGAACGGAAAGATTGTATTGACAGCAAAAAGCGCTATCCCCTGGTTTACCCGAAACGAATTGATATTTGATCAAAAGAAGGAAGGAACTTCCTTACCGGCGAAAGAACAAGGGCGTTTTGTATTATTCAGCGAACGGGGATTGTTGCAATCCCGGCAATTGGCCGTTACGTATATTAAGAAAAAGACCAGTACCTGGGAAGGCCCCCGGCCGGCTTATGCTGAAAATCTTTTGCCGGCTGCTTTTGCCAAACTCAACACCAGGCAGCCATTGAAAATAGTGTTTTACGGTAATAGTATCGAAACGGGAGCTAACTCCAGCGTCACCTTAGACCAGGCGCCTTTTTTGCCAACCTGGCCCGAAATGGTTGTCTATAACCTGCGTAATCATTATGGCAATGCTGTTCCATTTAAAAATGTATCAAAGGGAGGAATGTCTGCTAAATGGGGTTTGGAAAATACTAACACCCTGGTGAATGTAGAAAACCCGGACTTAGTGATTATCGGTTTTGGCATGAATGACGGTACAGGCAAAGTGCCTCCCGAAATTTTTATTGAGCAGATCAAAGGTATTATACAAACGGCAAGGTCGGCAAATCCTCAATGCGAGTTTATAGTAATTTCAACGATACTGGCCAACCCCGAAGCTGTCCACAGCCAGATCCAGCGGGAATATCTAAAGCCGGTTACCGCATTAACCGGTCAGGGTATCGCCATTGCAGATATGACTTCCATTCATGAAGAGCTGCTGCGTCATAAAGCCTACCAGGATATGACCGGCAATAATATTAATCATCCCAATGATTATCTTGCCCGATGGTATGCCCAGGTTATAAGTGCTCTGCTGATACCATAAAGCTGAAGCCGCTTTATTTGATCCGAAGTTCTGCTGTATAATGCCCGTATGACCAGCCAGTATACATTGCCGTTGACATAGAAAATTTTCATGCTGATGAATAAGCTGTTTTTATGTATTTGGAGATCAAAACTGCCCCCATTATAAGGAACTGGCGCAGTTGAAAGCTACGATATATTGCCGGTAAAAAAATAATCGCCTGGTGTTAAAAACCTCGATAGAAGTGCATGGGGTAGTGATGTATGAGATCGTTGGTATTCAATAAAACTGCAATGTGGTTTGCATAGTAAAAAATAAAAATATCGGTTAAAATGCCTTTATTCTTTAAATTCGGTATTTGCAAAAGGATAGTTGAAAGCCTTTAAACAGGAGAATAATGAAACGACGTTCTGCCATAAAAAACCTCATGATCTTTGCGGGAGGGATATACCTGCTGCCATCCTGCGCGGGAGACGGCAAATCATCCATTGAGCTTAAAAACCTCGACATACTGGTAGGTGAAGAAGCCTTGTTGGGAGAGGTTGCCGAAGCAATGATCCCCAAAACGTCCGATGCACCCGGAGCCAGGGATCTTAACCTGCATTTGTTTACTTTAAAAATGGTGGATGATTGTCATAGCGCCAAAGATCAAAAAGCTTTTAAAGCAGGGCTTGCCTCTTTGAATAAGATCTCGCTGGAAAAAAACAACAAGCCCTTTAACCAGTTAGATGCTGTTGCCGGAGCCCGGTTTATTGAGAGTACGCTCAAGGATACCGGTAGTGATCCTGCGCTTCGCACTTTTTTTGAGATCACCAAACGAAGAGTGATACAGGGGTTCACCAATTCAAAATATGTAATGACAGACCTGAAGCAATATGAAATGGTTCCGGGAAGATATAACGGATATTTTCCCGTAGGTAAGGGTTAATAAAACGCAATAAAAATTATGCC
>NZ_DAOMOZ010000001.1:0-66183 GCF_035444585.1 Agriterribacter sp. | reverse complement strand
GCAATGAGAAGCATCAGGGAGGTTTCAAACTCTCCCGCATGCCCTACGCCTCCCTGTCCCGTTTCCGTGATCTCGTTCAGGCGCTTCATAGCGATCCGCCACCACGTGGTCATCACAAAATGCACATCCGGATATTCATGCCCCAGTTGTTCCAGTACTACCTGTCCGACAGCCTGGTTGCCACCGTGGCTATTGAGGAGGATGATCTTTTGAAAACCATGCCGGATGACCGATCGGATGATATCCTTTACCTGGTTACGGAAGCTGTCGTGGGAAAGCGATAACGTACCCGCAAAGCCCATGTGATGGTCTGAGCAACCCACCGCAACGGCCGGGAGGATCAGCAGATGATCGGGTACTGCCTCATGCAGCTTCTTGGAAAAAAACTCACCTATCAAACGATCCGTTGCAAGCGGCAAATGCGGACCGTGCTGCTCTGTAGCAGCCACCACCAGCAGTACAGGTATGCTCCTGTTGAGGCCATGCAATTGTTCTGAAGTTAACTGGTCCCAGATCATGATTTTACAGCCCACATTTCAATTTCAATTAATAGATTCATCAACAGGCCTGCTTTGAGCGCTGTTCGCACGGGAAGCGTACCAGTAAAATATTCCCGGTACACCTCATTGAACCGGGGCCAATCTTCGAGGTTTTTCAAATACACATTCACTTTAAATACATCATTAAATCCACACCCGGTGCTTATCAATTGCCTGAGACAATTGTCCATGGTATAAGCAGCCTGTTCTTCAATCGTATTTCCCACAACATTCCCGTTGGGGTCAATAGCTGCCTGCCCCGACAGCACCACCAGCTTTCCCGGATCAATTTCCAGCACAGGCGAATAAGGCCCGGCAGTTTGGTGCTGCCCGGCACCGGACGGTAATTTTATCAGGCGTTCCGTTTGACTGGTCTCTCCTATAAAGTGGGGCATATAGCCTGTAAAGCCGGTGATCTTCCATGCGTGGTTCACTTTGCGGCAATAGTAAAGCGTTTGCCAGTTCATGGGCTGCAGGCTTCCGTCTGCTTTTACAATACTGCCGAAAAATTTCTTGTGCACTACGGCAACGTTTTCTTTTATCTCTACATCGCGCAGCACGGTAACCCGGAACATAGCAGCTTCAATATCTTCTCCCCATGCCAGTGTTTTAAACTCCGCTGCCTGCCGCAGCCATTCTTCCCGGTAAGCATTTAAAGTAGGAAAGCCCAGTCTCCACGCGTCAGGGTTTCCGATGCGCCCGGCATCCAGGCCGATAAAGCCGTCTTCTATAAAATCATCCGCCACCATAGCCCAGTCTTCCTGCAAAAAAGCCATGATATCGCGGTATACCAGCATATCCCATATGGCGCGCCGGTCGCTGTCGTGTCCGGAAAAAGGGTTTGTATTCAATGGAATTCTTTTTGATTGATCTGATAATGTTTTAAAGCATATTCATCGGGCTCTACGCCCAGTCCGGGGCCTTCGGGCAGCCTCACGTAGGGCGGTTCAAACTGAAGGGGAGCTTTGAGCAGGTCGTGCTCCCTGATCATCCTTCCAAAAATATCGCCAGGCCAGGTACAGGAAGCCGCAGCGGCAGAGCTGTGTACGTACATGGCTTCCAGGATACCCAGATCTATCTCCGATCCATGCCAGCAAGGCATCCCGGCGGCAGAAGCAATATGATCCAGCCGTTGGAAATCGGCCAGACCGCAGTTAAAGTTGAAAGCATCTACAGCGCTCAGCCGGATGGCCTGGATCGCATCTTTTATCCGCTGGCCATGCAGCACATAAGGAAGCGACACATGCAGCACGATCGGAACCGGGCTGAAGGCACGCAGGGAAGCATATTCGTCAAGCTGCCAGCGCGGAACCGGTTCTTCCACACATAAAAGATTGCCGATCTTATTTAACGACTCAATCCTTTTACGCGCTTCAAAAGCATGGTCCCATCTTTCATTGGGGTCAAGGATCACCTTCATGGAAGGAGCAGCATCTGCAATCACTTTGCACCATTTTACCACGTCATCTTCCAGGTCGCATTTAAACTTGATACAATCATATCCCCGCGCTGCAAAACGGCTTACCATTTCACCGATCTCTTCCACGAGCCGGTGGCCCGACCATGCGCCTACTTTTACCTTTTCTTTCAGCGGACCGCCTAAAAGATCTGCCACGCGCATGTTGTGCGCTTTGGCATAAGCATCCCATACGGCACACTCAAAACCATCATACTCCCTGCAAAAGTTAAAGGGAAGCTTTTGGATGATCAGCGTATTGAGATCCTTACCCAGCAACACCCCGATCATATCTTCCACGATCCGCCAGTCGTGATTCCGGTACAGCTCACCCCATCCAACGATACCCGTGCTCAGTTCCATACGGACGATCAGCTTGGGAAGCCTGTCGAACTGCACGCTCCATCCGCCTTTGGAGCCTACCGGTAATTTATGCAGCGGCTTGTTGAGCGATGCGCTGTTGATGGTATCCGGCCGGGCAGGAACAATTACTTCATAACAGGTAATACTGGAAATTTTCATTAACTGAATAAACTTTTGTTGATCTTATAATTTTTCCTGTTCAATGCTGCTATGCCGGCATAGCGCCTGTTAGCTTGATCGTATCCCCATTGTCAACATATATGGTTTGACCGGTAACAGAGCGGCTTAAGCCGGATAATAAAAAAGCGGCTACATGACCACAATCCAGCGGATCAACCGCACGGGGAATGGCCTGTTCATTTTCAATATAATGCCTGATCCACCCGTGGGGATCATTGGTCCAGGTACCGATCAGCGCATAATTCTGTTCCGCATGCACATACCCGGGAGCGATCGCATTCACCCTGATGCCGTACATTCCCAGCTCAACCGCCATTCCGCGGGTCAGTCCTTCTACCGCCGCTTTGGCCCCGGCATATATAGCATATCTTGCCATGGTGGAACGGGCATGTACGGAGGATACATTTACGATATTGCCTTCTGCTTTATTATTCAACAACTGACGCACAAAATATCCCGACATTATCCAGACACCTTTTATATCAACACGATAAAGATGGTCGAACTCCTCCTCGCTTGCCTCATGCGCAAGCCTGCTCAGCCCTATACCTGCATTGTTGACCAACCCGTGGATCGTGCCTACTTCCCTGCCCAGGCGATCAAACATCACTTTAACCTCTTCCGGCTTGCTGATATCCGCAGGCGCGGGAACTGCATCGGGATACCGCTTCATAACAGCATCCAGCTTTTCTTCAGTGGGCTCATTTATTATTAAACGGGCACCCAACTGCGAAAGCGCCTGGCATATACCGCTTGCCACGCCGTATCCGCCTCCTCCTGTAATTAAAATATTGGTTCCTTTCAAATCCATACTTAAATCCGTTTGTTGCATCATATTACTCCATATTTGGAAAACGCATCGCAGGCGTTCATCCCCTCTTCTATTTTCGTCTTCACCATTTTCTCCGCTCTCGCCTTTTCAAAGGCTTTCACCAGCACTTCGCGCTCTACCTTTTGAGGGATAACACATACCCCGTCGCGATCGCCGAATACAATATCTCCCGGTTCTATCAACACCTGCCCGCAATGAATAGGGACTCTGTAGTTCACCACTTTTCCCCGGGGTTCCTGGTCCTGCGCATATCCGCCATAGGAAAAACAGGGGAACTCCATTGCCAGTATGCCCGACGTATCTCTTGAATAACCATCTACTACCGCGCCTGCAGCACCGAGCAACCTGGCCCGAGTAGCCATTAATTCACCCCACAGGGCATAGGTAGGAGATGCGCCCGAGCAGATATATACTTCATTCTTTTTTAGATCGTCGAGCGCCTCGAGCATTAAACCGAAAGGTTTTTTTAATAAGCGGCTGTCACTGATCTGATCTATATCGGCTTCTAAAACCGTCATTGCCCTTCCCACCATCACCATTTTATCATGTAAAGGACGAAGCGCCGGCGGTAAAAACTGGTGCAGGTAGCCAAGCTTGTCCAGGATATCTCCAACAACCGCAGTAAACAATTCACTGCGGATCAGCGCAAACAGTTCATCATCGTTTTTCCATTCTTCCATAAGACTATACTTATAATAATTAAAATCTGTTGATCAATATGGTTTTCACTAATCCGTTCAGATGATCGCCTTTAGTTTTTTACTTGCTTTAGCTCTTCCCCGGCTCCATATCTCATCTAAACTTACCTGTTTCCCTCCCAATGATTTGCTTTTATCTGCAGCTTCCATAAAAGCACAGATCTCTTTGGTAACTTCTTCTTCTATGGGAGGCTGGCCATTATCGAAAAAAAGCGTTACTACTTTCAGCATAGGCTCATACCCGTCGTAGGGCCCCAAAAAAGCGTCTCCCTTTTCGCCGTAGGCTATGCCGCCGTAAGAATGCGTGCCGGTGCGGGTTCCGCGGAAAGTTCCTATCCGCCCGTCTTTCCATACACCCACCACCACATCTGTACCGGCAGTGTGAGTGCGACTTAATTTTTCACAGCCCGCACCCATAACCGCATAAAGAATTTCTATTCCATGGATCCCGTACCAGAAAAAGTCGGGGTGGGTTTTTTCTATTACGGCAGGACTATAAGCTTCTGCACCTATAACGTTCCCGATCTTTCCCTTAACCACTTCCTGGACACTTGCCATATAACGCAATGAAGAGCAGGAAAAGACCGGCGTTTTATAGTGCTTGGCAGCTTCAAATATGGCAATGGTATCGGCCAGGGAGGCAGACACCGGCTTATCAATAAAAAGCGGTTTCCCTGCTTTGAGCACAGGCAATGCCTGCTCAAGATGCTTATTGCCATCAATACAGGTTAAAATAACTGCATCTACCTGCTTAAGCAATGCCGGTATAGAATCAACAATTTCCACACCGTATTGCTTTACCTCCTCCGTGATTTGCGGGATCCGCTCTTTCCATTCAATGATGTGCTCTGTCCCTTTCGGATAGGCGGCCGTTATTGTATAGCCGTTAAAATCGCCCGGTGATCCGTTGATAGACCTGGTAAACGCTGCGCAGTGCCCGGTATCCAAACCGATCAAACCTATCCTTTTACCCTTTGCCATACCATGCCACACTGCATGTGCCGATATTTTATCGGCAATGCCCATGCCCACACCGGTCAGCACCATGTTCCTTATAAACTTTCTTCTGTCAGTCATATCTTAATATTATTCCTGTTTATTTAAATATTGATTGTCACGTAAAGCGGCTGCTTATATTTTGCCTCCTTTGATTTATTTATTCAAATACTGAGTGGGGAATTTCCAGGGCGAGCGGTATTCAGGGATCGCCAGCCTTGCCGCCTCTTTATCTCCTATGATCGCTTCGGTTTTCGGGTCGAACTGTATGGACCGGCCCAATTTCATAGACAGAACGCTAAGCTCTATGGGAACATCCACTTTAATATGATACTCAGGATTACAGGAAGGCTGTTTGCGCGATTTAATGCATTCTATCCATTCCAGCTCATGACCGGGAGAAGAAGGTATGGACTGCGGCGGTGCTGTCATGCCTTCCATTCTGTTTCCTTCAGGTAATATCTGCGAGGTACTGTAATCTGTTAGCAGGGTACCATTTGTTCCATGAAAATAAATACCCAGCCTTCTCTGGCTTTTCTGCCCTCGGAGGAAATCGAACCCGTAGCTGTTTGTCGACGACTGCATCCAGGTCATGGTAAGATCAGGATAACGCCAGATCACTTCATGGTTATCATAAGCGTCGCTGTCATCCTTAATAATATACCTTCCGCCTATTGCGCTGATCTCGGTAGGATAACCCAGCTCAAGCGCCCATACGGGCAGGTCTGTAATGTGAGGCGCCATCCCGGGTGTCCATCCGCCACTGTAATCCATCCAGAAGCAATGATAAAAAGCGTTTTTGACCAGATTGGGATTGAAAGGCTTCTTTTGGGCGGGGCCTACCCACATATCCCAATCCAGCCCTTTGGGAACAGCAGTGTTATTGTTACCGCTCCCGATACCATTGGGTGCTTCATTCATCACGAAAAATGTCCGTACCGTTCCGATCCTGCCCAAATTGCCCGAACGGACCAGTTCCACCATACGGCGATAGTGATCACTTGCATGGATCTGGGTACCCACCTGGCAGATGGATTTATGCTTTCTCACAGCATTTCGTACAGCGATGCTTTCTCCCAGGTGCATTGTCATCGGCTTCTGCAAATAAATATCCAGGCCGGCTTCTGCCGCCTCGATCGCCTGCAGGGCATGCCAGTGGGCGGGCGTGCCGATGATAACGGCATCCAATCCTTTATGCCGGAGCAACTCACGGTAATCGGTATACCCTGTACAGGTATTTTTAAATTTCGCCACGATCGGGTCAAGCCTGTCCTTCCAAACATCGCATGCAGCCGTAACCACCACATCCGGGTGTGCCGTACAGGCGCGCAGGTTGGCTGTTCCCAGGTCTCCGCACCCGATAATTCCCAGGTTGATCTTATCGCCTGGAGCGGAGCCTTTTTGTGTATCCATAATATTAAAATTCTTTGTGAGCGGCGCACCGATAGCGGTGATGGCCATGGATTTTACAAATTTTCTCCTCGAAACGGAAGATGTTATTCTGCTTTGTTTCATATTTTGATCAGTTTAATTATACTCGTCGGGCAGTTTTTACCTGGCCATTATTAATTTGATTTGAAGTGATACAAAGGTGTTAAGGTATAATTATAGGCATCCCATCGCTTTACTGCAAGGTCTTTGTCCTGCGCAACATTTGAATGTATCACCAACCTGTATCTTAAAACCAGGGGCTCTCCTTTTTTCAAAGCATACCGTGTATCAGGTGTGGGAAATGTAGGCTGAACCCATGAAAGGTTATCGTAATGAGCCCATGCTCCCGGGTATTCGGGGTTGTCTTTATGCTGCAGGATCATTAAACCCGACCTGGACTGGTTTCCCTGGAATATCCCGCTCAGATCAGACCAGGCGCGAACCTTATTTTCGGCTGTGTCTGTGTAAAATGAGATCTGCTGTTGCTGCGGTGTTTGCATACGCACACAAAATCCGCCATAACTGTTGGCAAGACGCGTGGCTATCGTAATACTGTCTTTTAAAGCCGTTAGCCGGATATTGAAATCAATAATCCGCGTAGAGCCGGTTTGCCGGTAAGCCCGGATTACAACGTACTCGTTAACCATGGGAATGGAATCCCCCCATTTCCACAGGTTCTCTGCTGTTACCTGGGCAAAGACGGGACCGCTTACCAGTTCCACTTTTTCCGTTGGTCTGGCAAAGATCCGCTGCAAGGCATATATATCTCCTCTTTCGGCTCCCATCTCCACTTCGGGCCATGCCCAGAATATACCCCGGTGATGAAATTCGCCGTCTGCGGGCCAGTCCTTCGTCAGCATCTCACCTTCGAGGCCGTACAACGGATGTACATAGTCGTTGCGGGGCACTGCATATATGAGATTGGTATAAGCGGAGTCCTTTGGAAGACGGGGATTCTCTTTCAGGAATTCAGACAGGTAAACACCTCCCAACCGGGAAATGGATGGTTTTTGTGTTTCTGACCCCGGTAAACGGATCACATCTTTCTCATAAACGGTATGATAATTATATTGCAGCACTTTCTTCCCGTCTTCTTCAAAAAGTATCTGGCCATTCGGATCAACAGTTGCATTTACCATACTGCCGAACGTATCCGCCTGCTTGTGTAAGCCAAATTCATAAGCACCGTTGTTTTCCTCCGGCAGCATCATTACCATTTTAGGATGATCGGGATCACTGCTGTCTAACTGACCGGGTATAATGGAATCGGTATCACCCAACCGGTAAACCAGGCCCAGCTTTCCCTCCCTGGCAGCCTGTAACTCACTGGCATCCAGATTAACTTCTACCGATGCAGGCGACCGGGTTTCACTGAACACACGATGCTCATCCACCACGGTGATGGTGGTTTGCTTTGCAGAACAGGCAGAAAGCGTAACAATAACAAAGAAAACTATACTGTTTTTGATCACCATTATTCTATTTGTTTTTAAAGCAACGAAATAAATACATACAAAAGATAAACATACAAGGATTACCAACCGGGATTTTGTACCAATTGTTTATTTAAGGTTAATTCTTCCGTTGAAACGGGACTTAAATAATCCCTGTCAGGCCTGAAGCCGTAACCGCCAGGCAATTGCGACTTAAGCGGATCAAAATAGCCATCGGTCAATGTAAAATCAGAGGCATTCAGATCAGGATAGTCTGTTGTGTTGAATTTAGCACCCAACGGACGTTTTCCTACAAGCGTTTTTTCGGCAGCAGCCCACCTGGCCAGATCGTTCCACCTGAATCCTTCCAAAATGAGCTCCACGCGGCGTTCGCGTCTTATTTCATTAAGCACCGGCGTTAAGTCGGGAAATTGCCAGTTAGGATCTTCTTCGATCGCAGCTATATCCAAAGGAGGCATAGCCACCCGGTTGCGAAGCCGGTTGATGCTCATATCAATATCCTGCTGGGTTATCGTGCCCAATTCGGCTTTCGCTTCTGCATAGTTCAGCAACGCTTCTGCATACCTGAACACGATCCACCCGGTATAACCAACGGGTAATGTTTCAAGGGAGGCATGATGAACAGGATCAAAATTCAGGAACTTGTTCATCTGGTAACCTGTAGGACACCGGGTATGGGCAGGATCTGCTACCGTGGGCCTTTGAAAGTACGTTGTGTCTGAACCCACGGCCTGGAGCGGAAAACCGGGCGTAAAGATCGTTTGTGTAAACCTCGGATCCCGGTTGGCTGCTGTTTTTTCCAGTGTGCCGTCTCCCTCATACAGCGGGTTTTCGGCACCGTTACTCAAATAAATAGGTCTCCCGTCCTTACAGAGGTAAGCGTCAACAAACGACCTGGTCAACCCTATACCGCCGGATTTTCCCGTGGCGATCTGGAACTGAAAAGCATTTCCTTTTTTGAGGCTCAGGTCAAACTTTTCCCATAATAACACCTCAGGATTTGTGGCATAATCCACCCTGCTGAAAAGGTTAAAATAATCCCATTCAGGCTCACCAGTGGAATAAACAGCGTAGGTTCCCGATTCTATCACTGCCTTAGCCGACTGTGCCGCCAGTTCAAGATATTTCTGCGGCTGGGGATTGTCTACTTTAAATTCATCCTCCACATGGTATTTCTCCCAGGTACCTTCATATAAACAAACCCTCGATTTGAACAACAATGCAATTTCCCTGCTTAGTCTTGTAGCACCTTCCTGCTTACCTGCGGGGAGGAGCTCAATGGCCTCATCCAGGTCTGCAATGATCGAATCAACCACCTGGTTGCGCGGAGCACGGGGCATATACAGCTCTTCCGAATTGGTATTTAACGGGGTGCCAATATAAGGCACATCCCCATATTCTTTCACCAGGTTAAAATAAAAGAATGCCCGGAAGAAATAGGCCTCTCCAACATAATCTTTATAGCTGTTAAAAGGGTCTTCTACTTTATCGTAGTTCGCCATAAAAACATTCAGGGCGCGGATATTGGTATAACCCCATCCCCCCGTTGCAGGCACTACCCTTGAACCCTGCAGCCTGGGATTGGCGATCACGAGGCCTACATCATCGCTCTGGGCATCAGCAGCAAAATCTCCGTTTAGCTGATCACCCATAGGCTGGTTGAATGCGGCAGGATAAAACTGATTGACATATAATTTGAGGTCATTGCCTGTTTTCCAGAAATCCACCGTCGTGATCTGGTCAAGCGGGTACTTGTTCAAAAAATCTTTTTTACATCCAACCCCCACTGAAAGTAAAAGTAAAAGGCTGTATTTCCATATATTTATTTTCATAGCTTCAATTATTTAAAAGTTACATTAATACCTACTGAAAATATCCTGCGTAAGAAGTGCCCTTTGGCAACACCCCATCCTGCATTAAAAAGCGCTTCAGGATCTACCAGCTTCGTTAAAGGAGTGAACGTAAGCAGGTTTTCGCCGGATACATAGATCCTTGCATTTTCCACAGCCACTCTGCGTGTCAGGTCGGAAGGAACCGTGTAGCCGATCGTTAAACTTTTCAACCGGAAATAAGAAGCCTTCTGCATATACCGTGTTTGTATCTCCTTGTTCTTGTAATCCTCCGTTGAGAGATATGGTTTAGGATAATAAGCCCCGGTATTGGGACCAAGCATATTGGTTTCATCTTCCGGGCGCCAGTAGTCAAGCGTGGTATTATTTCCTTTATAGAATGCGTTCATCCCCCACCATTGCTGTCCGTTGAACCCGTAAAACGCATTGTCATTCGTAGTGGCAAATGCATAATCTCTTTTAAGGATGCCCTGCCAGAACATGCTGAAATCAATGTTTTTCCATCTCAATTCACCGTATAATCCTACCGGGTACCGGGAGCTGTTGTTCCCAATGATCGTGTAATCACCCGGGGCATCTGCTGTCCGGCTTCCGCGTGTGATCTTATTATCTCCGTCGAGGTCTTCGTACTGTATATCTCCTGCTTTCCAGGTAGGATAAAACAAGGTCTGGTCGGGGCCTTTGCCTGCGTCCTCCTCCGACTGATAGATCCCCACCGTTTTAAGACCCCATATTTCACCGAGCGTTTGTCCTTCATACCAGGTTGATAAAGATTTGGTTGGGTTATTGTATTCCAATACGGTTGTAACATTATCTGATATTGTTGCTCTTACGCTATATGTTATATTGGTGCCGATATGATCACGCCAGCCCAGGTCAAGATCGAAGCCTCTTGTTTTAATAGTGGCGTTATTGGTTTGAGGAACAGATGTACCAAGCGTAAGCGGCAGCGCTTCAGCGGGTCCAAACATATCGGATGTTATCCTGGTATAAAGATCAAAAGCCGCACTTAACCTGCCATTGAGGAAACCTGCATCGAAGCCGATGTTTTTTGTTGTAATGGTTTCCCACGTCAGATCTGCACTGGTGAGCCCGGGCGCCTGCACAAAGTCAGGTCTCACCGAACCCACGATCCAGTTCAGGTTGGTGCCCATTCCAATCGTGGGCAGGTACAGATAATTCGGCACCTGCTGATTCCCGAGCGAGCCCCATGAACCGCGGATCTTAAAAGTATTGACATACGGTTTCAATGCTTTCCAGAATGATTCCTGCGATAAGTTGTAGCCTACAGAAACAGACGGGAAGAAGCCCCAGCGGGAATCGTCGGCAAATCTGGAACTTCCGTCATACCTGCCGTTTATTTCCAACAGGTACTTTTCCCTGAAGTTGTAGCGGAACCTCCCGAAAAAGCTTTCTGAGGCCCAGTGCGATTTATTGTCGTTCAGGTTGATCGTGCCGGTTGATGTACTGATAGACGGCACACTGGAGGTGAGCATATCATTTTTACTTCCTGTTATGCCATTGAGAAGATCCGACTGACTTTCAAATCCGCCCATCACATAAAAATTATGTTTATCCAGGGCTATACTATAGGATGAAGTAATATTGAACAATGTATTGTTATCAGCAACAAAATTGGTTGTATAGGAACTGGTAGGATAGGCGTGCACATATTTTTGTCCCCGGGGATCGGTGCCATATATTGTCTTCTTATTATCATCATATCTGGAGTTGCTATTGGTATAATTATAGGAAATAACCGTTTCCCAGTTTTTTACAGGTTCAAGTATAGCGCCTAAAGACAGGATGTATTGTGAGCCGTATACATCAACTTTTCCTCCGTCAACGAGTGAAGGAATATCCGATATGTCTGAAAATTCGCCATTGGGAAGTATACGGGGCCTGAAGGAATTGGTCCGGTAAAAATCATGGTAAAAAGTATTCCTGTCATACCCTTCCTTGGTATTAAAATAGCGGTTCCTTTCATTGACGTATTTGCTGTTGAATTTAAAGGTCATCCAGTCTGTTGCTTTGGAAGTGACGTTGGCCGTTACATTGTACCTTTTATAAAACTGGCCGCCGTATCTCAGCTCATCCGGCTGGTCCCATAACCCTGCCGACACGTAATAGGAAGTTTTGTCGCCGCCGCCGCTGATATCAACATTATGCTTTTGCCGGGTTGTTACATCCTTATAAAATATATACATCCAGTCGTTGTTACCATTCCCTGCTATGCTCCATATCCCGTTACCCATCCAGTCGCTGCTATCGGGCATCAGCCAGGTTTCTTCTTTAATTTCACCTGCCATGTATTTTTCAATACGATCATAATTCTCCGGCGTAAAATTGGCTCCTAACCCTGCATTGATGCTTGCCTGATCAAAAGCCGTTATGTACTTCAGTGAATTCTCCATATGCGGACGCCCGATCGGGTTGGAAAAAGAAATATTATTTGAATATCGGATCTGTATCTTCTTTTTCCCGGAACCGCTGTTGGTGGTGATCAGGATAACGCCAAAAGCGCCTTTGGATCCATAGATCGCCGCTGCAGCCGCATCTTTCAATACCGTAATGGATTGAATGTCGCTGCTGTTAACTGCGTTTATATCCATAGGCACGCCGTCTACCAGCACATAAGGAGCATAATCACCCGTGAGCGTTCCGATCCCCCTGATGTTGATGCTCGGTTTGCCCCCAGGCTCACCCGCCGTTGTAGAGCCCGGCGTTATATTAAGATTCGGCGACACGCCCTGCAGCATCTCAGTAACATTTCCATTTCCCCTCGAAGTAATTTGCTTCGTATCAATAATATCAACTGCTGCCGTCAGGTTCTCTTTTCTTTGTGTTCCGTAACCAACCACCACCACCTGGCTCAATTCTGATGAAGAAACACTTAAAACCACGTTAACGTTGCTTCTACCGTTTACAGGAACCTCCTGCGTGGTATAACCAACATAAGAGAAAACAAGTGTATCAGACCCTGAAGCATTCAATTCATAGTGGCCTCTGGAATCTGTAGCTGTTCCCAACGGGTTGCTTTTCACCTGCACCGTAACGCCGGCGAGCAAATCACCGGAAGTACCGGTAACCGTACCCATAACACGGAACTGGGATTGTTGATCCGGTAAGGGTACATTTAAAAAGTTCATTTTATCTCCTGCCACTGAAGCATGCGCCATCATCAGCGAAAGCACTATGGCAAATACAAAATACCTGTAAAAAGTGTGAGCACATATTCTCATAACATTAAAGTTGAATTGGTTAAAAAATCCTGGTCTTAAACATATTCACTTTGTATACGAGCACAAGGATACGGACTAAAAGAAATCGGAATACAATATATTTTAACAATAACTTTATATATTTTAACATAAATGTATCTTTGCATATCATTTTATGTTAAATATCTTTTAAATGAAACCATTGTTCATAGATGTAGGGATCAATGAAAATCAACTGATCTATTTTAAAAAAATTGATACCGCTTACCTGGACACGCCATTTCACTTTCACCCCAACTGCGAGCTGGTATATATTGAAGAAGGGTACGGCAAAAAGGTGGTAGGAAACAGTGTAAGTACTTTCAACGAAGAGACGCTCATATTAATGGGGCCCGATACACCCCATATACTAACCAATGATGATATCTATTATAAGGGGAACAAGAACCTGCGATCTAAAGCCATTGTGATCTATTTTTCTCCTTCTTTGCTCAGGCTTTTTTTAACACCCAAAGATCTACAGCCTTTCAATACTTTGATCAATAAATCTTTGAGGGGACTTGAGATCACCGGAAAAACAAGAAATGTTATAAGGGAAAAAATGTCGGGCATTATGGAAAAGGAGGGGCTTTCGCGGTTAATCATTTTTTTCGGGATCCTGGAAATTCTGGCCTATACTACCGAGATCAAATATCTCTCCAGTAAAAATTTTGTAAATACTTTTAACGCAAAAGATACCGACAGGATAAATACAGTGTATCAGTTTTTAATGCAGAACTTCAAGCAGGAGATCCGCCTCGATGAAGTAGCGGCTATTGCGCATTTGGCGCCCACGGCATTTTGCAGGTTCTTCAGGCAACATACGGGTAAAACATTTTCAAGCTTTTTAAATGAACTGCGTGTAAGGCATGCGGGTGAACTGTTACATAATCACGAAAACAGCATTACACAAATATCTTACGAGTGTGGCTATCATAACCCTACTAATTTCAATAAGTTTTTTAAGGAAATTACCGGTATGACCCCTTCCGCTTATCGAAAAAAAATATTAGGATCCGCTTTAAACAGGTAACCCGGTTTTTATTCAACTTTAGTTAATGCTTCGGAATGCATTACAGGGCAAATGCCAACCCCCGTTTTTAAAATTGCAAATTGTCGATAAACCAATGCCTTCGAGACAGAATATTGCCGTACCGCCCGGAATCGTGTCGTTGAATTAAACATTCGGGAAATAGCATACGACCGATGCACCAAAGAGTGAAGAAAAATGGTTAACCGCGTATAAGCGCCCATCAATCTCCACCTGTGTACATCCATCTTTGTTTGTGCCCAGCTACATCTTGCATCTCTGCAAGAAATTTCCGGCGCCACTATTCCACTACTGTTAAATACTGGGCGTAGGAATAACCTTCTTCACCCGCATCTGTCCTGATCAGCCACCACTGGTCGTTTGCTTTGCTAACCAGGGTTACGGTTTCGTTATGCGCCGCTTTTCCAACAATGGGCTGATCGGTTCCCGGGCCTTTGCGGATATTAAGGTTAGATTTTTCGGTGGTTACTTTAGCCCTGGCGCCTGCAACGGCAGAAGCTACATTTATATTCATCACCACATCACCCGATAAAAAATTAGGGTCTATTTTTCCATATATGTCCCATAACTGGTCTTTTACACTTCCAGATGGCGCTTCTCCATCAATATACAGTACTCCGTCCTGTTCCCTTACCTGCAAATTGGCCACACCAGAAGCTGTTGCAGTATCAACCAACTGTTTGTATTTATCCTGTAATGCCATAAGATCTTTTTTTTTAGGTTAATTGATTTTTAAAGCAGTTGCATCAACTTTTTTAGATTTTAAACCATCCAATGCCATTTTAATTTTTTTCCAGTTGGCGGCCGTGGTTTCGCCGGTAACGGTAATTACCCCATCATTCGCAGTAGCTTTAACTGTTGGAAAATCTTTGAGCGCATCAGCAATGCCTTTTGTTAACGGGTCGTCGGCCGCAATTTCAACAGGTGCAGGCGCAGGCGCAATGGTTGTATTGTTTACAACTTCCTTTACTCCTTCTATACTTTTAACGGCAGCTTCGCTATTCGCCCTGTCGGCTTCATCTTTGGCTTCACCACTAAGCGTAACCACACCATCCTTTACGGTAACGGCAAGATGTGATAAAGCAGAATTCGATTGAATTTTAGCTTCAATGTCCTGGCCGCTTATTTTAGGTTTACACGAAAAAAGCCAGATGCTGGCCATTGCAACAACCATAGAAACCCGGAGCAAACGGTAAAGTGTTTTTTTCATACAATTTCTGATTTTAGATGAATAAAAAGATAATGGAATATCATGCCAATCCAAACTGTTCTTTAAAGATGGCTAATTTATTTTAATATTAAGAATAAAACCTATAACACATATCCTGGCAGGGCCTTGCTCATGTACGTACAATATAAGTTGCACCTTCAATGGCCAAATCCGTATTTGGAAAAACTTCGCGGGCTTCCGTAAGAAAATCATCCAGTGTTTCGTACCTGCTGCTGAAATGACCTATGAGCAATTTGTGTGCATTGGCTTTTAATGCAATGGCAGCAGCCTGCCGGCTTGTAGAATGCATCCGGCTCAGCGCTTTCTCTCTCTGATCGTCCAAATAGGTAGCCTCATGATACAACAGGCTTACCCCTTTACATTTTTCCGCTATGCCTTCATCATACAAAGTATCTGCGCAGTAGGCATAGCTTTGAGCAATTTCCGGCGGCTTTGTTACCCATTCATTTTTTATTGTTTCTCCTCCTTTGGTAATATAATCTTCACCTGTTTTAAGCTGCTGGTAAAATGAGGAAGGGATAGCATACTGCCGCAATTTTTCGCTGTTGAGTTTTAATGGTTTTTCCTTTTCCTTAAATAAAAAGCCCCAGCACGGAATGCGGTGACTAACCGCAAAACAACTTACCGTTATCTTCTTTTCATCTACAAGCACTCCATCTTTTTCTATAGCAACAAAATGCAGAGGATAAGGCAACAGGGTATCAGACGACCTGAACTGTATTTCTATGATCTCCTTCAACATGGGAGGCGAAAATATCCAGAGATCCTCTGTACGGCCGTTTAATCCATAGCTGGTGAGCAAACCCGGCAATCCAAAATAATGATCGCCATGTAAATGTGAAATAAAAATGTAGCGGATACGGTTACGGCGGATCTTGTAATTGTTCATTTGTATCTGCGTACCTTCGCCGCAGTCCACTAAAAAAAGATGCTCATTATAATGAACTACCTGCGCTGTAGGATGCCTGTTGTGCATGGGAAGCGCTGAATTATTGCCAAGTATGGTTACCGCAAACACATTATATGATTAAGTGATGCAAAAGTAGGATTAAGTTGATCATAATATGCAGGGGGGTTAAAGGTATAGGGTGTAAGGCATGAGGTGTAAGACACACCTTCAACCTTCCACCTTCCGCCTTCCACCCTATCCCCCGAAATCAAACAGCGTTGCCGTAAACACACCTCTTTCTCTTTTTTTAAAAACCACATCCCAGTTACCGGTATAACGCAATAATTTCGGAACCATGTAACCATTCGTTCTTGTCATTTCCACCTGCATCTGAACATCAAAATCATATATACCGGCTTTATAGCTCATGGCATAATTACGGGCAATAACTTCAAAGGTTTTTACATTAAACCAGGTTGTCATTTCATCAATAACCACCCGGTTTCTTTTTGCTCCGCTTAAACCGTCTTTAACTTTTACGGAAAATACATAACACAGCTCACCCAGGTGTTCCTGCAAATCGAGATGATATTCGTAAAATGGCGCCATGTCTTCTTCAAAAATGGCTGTTTTACCGCCTATAAAAGGTAGTCCGGGTATGGCTTTGCCCGGATTAAAAAAAAGCATTTTCAGTTGTTCTTTATGCTTTGCCATGCCTGATTTTCCTTTTACATTCAACTCCGCCCCCTTTACAATATTGGTTTCACCACAAATGGTGTCCGGGGCAAAAAAAAGACTGGCATATAATTCCGGAGTGTAATAATTATAATGACGGTCATGGTCATACATATCTCCCGTTACGTCTTCATGCAATATGGTAGTATGCCTGCAACCTTCGTTTGCCCATTGTGCGGTTTTGCTGTATAACGATGCTTTTACTTTCCCTTTTTTATTGAACATCCTGATATCATTCAGCGAAGTGAAGCTCAAAACACGGAGGTTGCGGAAGGCTTTGTAAAAAGTAGTATCGTTCTTTACCTTTTCAATAAAGGAAGGTATATCCACATTGTTGCGGATAATGATCTCTGAAAGTGTAATTACCTTTTTATCTATCAGCACTGTATCGCTCTCCTGTGCCGAAACAAATGCCGCAGGTATCAGTAAAAGTACCGGCAGCACTGTTAAAATAAGACGTATATGCGGGTATTTATTTTGCAAAAGACATTTTATAGTCTACACTTACTTTGCCTTTGGTTATATCATCCAGCTTACCTTTCATTAATCTGCGTTTAAAAGGTTTCAGGTAATCAATGAATAATTTTCCTTCTATATGGTCATATTCGTGCAGTATTACCCTTGCTGTTATTCCATTGAATGTTTGTATATGCGGTTGAAATTGTTCATCCATATACCCGATCGTTACTTCCTCGTTGCGGTAAATGTCTTCTCTTATTTTAGGAATACTCAGGCAGCCTTCATTATACGCCCATTCCTTACCATCCAGTTCTTTAACATGCGCATTGATAAAAACCTGTTTAATGCCGGGTGTATCGGGGTATTTCTTTCTTTCATTTTCATCCATACCGGCAAAAATCTGTGTGCTGTCCATAACAAAAAGCCTTACGTCGCGATTAATCTGGGGAGCAGCCAGCCCTACCCCGCTGGAAGCATACATGGTTTCCCACATATCATCTATTAACCTGTTCAGTTGAGGATAGTCGGGTGTTATATCCTTACACACTGTTCTCAGTACCGGGGCACCATATGCTATAATGGGTAAAATCATCGGCTTTACTTATTGATTCGCGTATTTTATGGCTGCAAATTTAGCTGAAATTCCTGAAATTCATACCCGTTATACACCGGCATACTGCAGTCGGATTTTCGCCTTTTGAAGCGCCCGTTTTAAGAACCCCCTTCAGTGATACCAACAATTTTTGATCGCTGCAGATTTTTTTTAGTAGCAGCCAGCCCAGCAAACACCTTATCTTTGTTTATCTTTAACCATAGGCTTGAAGTTACATGGCTAATAAATTAAAAAACAATAAGTCTAAATATCCTGATCCTGAAAAACTTACAAGTGATAAAGCAGAAAAGATCAAAGTAAAAGAGCTGGTGAAGGATGAACGCACCCATAAAATACTGGGAAGCGTGCTGCTGCTTATTGCTTTTTTTCTCTTTATAGCATTCACTTCTTATATTTTTACATGGCGCCAGGATCAGGACAAAGTATTACAGGGTTTTTCAGCATTCTTATTTGGCGATAGCATAAAAGCGGCCAACCTGCTTGGCCGTATAGGCGCTTACATATCCCATATGTTTTTTTACGAAGGCTTCGGCTTATCATCTTATCTTTTTTGCATTTTCTTTTTTATTATGGGCGTGAACCTGTTGTTCGGTGAAAAGATTTTCTCACCCTGGCGTAATTTCAGGTATATAGTGGTGGGGCTTATATTTTTCAGCACGGCATTGGCTTTCATTACACAGGGCAACGGCTTTCCGTGGGGCGGAGAAACAGGTAACATAACCAGCCACTGGCTGAGCGGTTTTTTAGGAAAACTGGGTACTGCAGCCCTCTTACTGGTTGGCGGCTTTTCCTATTTTATATGGCGGTTTAACCCGTCTTTCTCCCTGCCATCTAAAAAACAAAAATATAAAGACCAAAACGGGCACAGCAAACTGGTGCCGGTAGATAATTCCTTTACCGAAGAAGCAAGGCTGTTCACAGAGGAAAATACGATCAATGACGCTAAAGGCAATACCCTCAAACATCCCGGCGGCGTAGTGGTCATCAATCCGGCAGGGATAAACGACTCCGGCGGAAAAATAGTGTTGTCGGAAACCGGTCACGAACCGAAAACCACCATTATCCCCAAGTCACGTAAAAAAACGACAGCAGAGCTGGAATTGCAGATCAACGCGTTAAAAAGTACAGAAGAGCCTGATGATGCCGGCCTTCCTGACGATGAAGAAACACCCGTAAAAAGAGTTGAGAACCTGCCACCTTACGACCCTGTTCTTGATCTTAAGGATTACAGGTACCCGTCTCTTGATCTGCTGGAAACCCATGGAAGCGAAAAAATTGTGCTGGATGCTTCCGAGCTGGAAGCCAACAAGCACCAGATCATCAACACGCTGAAAAATTATGATATTGATATCCGGCAGATCTCCGCTACGGTAGGCCCCACTGTTACCCTATATGAAATTGTTCCCGCTGCAGGCGTTCGTATTTCGCGCATAAAAAACCTGGAAGATGATATTGCCTTAAGCCTTGCGGCCCTGGGTATACGCATCATTGCTCCCATTCCCGGGAAAGGGACTATTGGCATTGAAGTGCCCAATGTTAAAAAGTCTATCGTAAGCATGAAAGGACTTTTATCGTCGGATAAGTTTCAGCAGAACAAATTTTCACTGCCCATAGCTTTGGGCAAAAAAATAGACAATGAGCATTTTATTGTAGATCTTGCTACCATGCCCCACCTGTTAATGGCCGGCGCTACAGGACAGGGTAAATCGGTAGGCATTAACGCCATACTGGTATCGCTTCTGTATAAAAAACACCCATCACAGCTTAAACTGGTGATGGTAGACCCTAAAAAAGTTGAACTGAGCTTATACCGGGTAATTGAAAAGCATTTCCTCGCCAAGCTTCCCGGTGAAGAAGAATCCATTATTACCGACACCAAGAAAGTAGTACACTCGCTGAATGCCCTGTGTATTGAAATGGACAACCGATACGATCTGCTTAAAGAAGCAGGCTGCCGGAATATAAGGGAGAACAATGAAAAATTTGCAGCCCGCAGGCTCAATCCCGAAAAAGGCCACCAGTTTTTACCTTTTATGGTTCTGGTCATTGATGAGTTTGCCGACCTTATCATGACCGCAGGCAAAGAGATTGAAATGCCTATTGCGCGTTTGGCCCAATTGGCCAGGGCGGTGGGGATCCACCTTATCATTGCCACCCAACGCCCATCGGTTAATATCATTACCGGAACCATTAAAGCCAACTTCCCTGCAAGGGTTGCCTTTAAGGTTTCTTCTAAAATTGATTCCCGCACCATTTTAGATACGGGCGGCGCAGAACAGTTGATAGGCCGCGGAGATATGCTGGTGTCTTACAACGGCGAAGTAACCAGGTTGCAGTGCGCTTTTGTAGATACGCCTGAAGTAGAAAAAATTGTTGAATTCATTGGTGAACAAAGAGGATATCCCCAACCCTTTTATTTACCGGAATATATTGATGAAAAAGAGCTGGAAGGCAAAGATTTCGATTCAGGGAACCGCGATCCTTTGTTTGAAGAAGCCGCCCGGCTTATTGTTCAAAGCCAGATCGGATCTACTTCATTATTACAGCGCCGCATGAAGCTGGGATATAACCGCGCAGGCCGCTTAATGGATCAGTTGGAATCGGCAGGGATCGTAGGACCGAACCAGGGCAGCAAGGCAAGAGATGTAATATTTAAAACCGAAATGGAATTGGAAGAGTTTTTGCAGGCATTGTAAAATAAAAGCCGGTAACGGCAATATCACATTAAACTATATTGCTGTTGCAACAGTCTTTGAAATAACTATCTTTGCGCACCAATAAAAAACGAATGAAAGGAATATTAACTATTACAGCACTACTGGCTATGTTCTCCCTGACAGGAGTAGCACAAAATTCCGTTAAAACCCTTGGAACCAATGACCCCGACGCTAAAAGAGTACTGGACGGTGTAACCGCTAAATTTAAAACATACAATACTGTTAAAGCAGATTTTGTGTTGCAAATTGAAAATGCGGCAGGCAAGATCCAGGGCACAAAAAAAGGAACGGCCTATATGAAGGGCAACCAGTATAAAGTAGAACTGACCGACCAGGAGATTTTTTGCAATGCGCAGAAAATATGGACTTATGATAAAGGTGCAAATGAGGTTCAGGTGAGTAAATTTGATCCCGATGGCAGCAGCTTTACGCCTCAAAAGATATTCACAAATTTTTATGAAAAAGATTTTCTGTACAAGCTGAATGGCGAGAAAAAAGAAGGTAAAAAAACATTACAGGAAATAGAACTTACCCCTACTGATAAAAATAAAGCATTTTTTAAAATACTGGTATGTGTAGACAAGGCAACAAAGAACATCGTTTCAACCAGGCTGTTTGAAAAAAACGGCAACCGTTATGTGTATAAAGTTTCAAGCTTTATTCCCAACCCAAAAATAGACAACAGCTTTTTTGTTTTTAATGCTACCAAACATCCGGATGTTGAAGTAATAGATCTGCAGTAAGAGGGGACAAGGTATATAAGGTATGAGGTATAGGGTGTAAGGTATAAGTGTGTGAGGTGTGTTACGAACGGGATAACGATAGTAATTACAATCCGCTTCATCGCAGATCAGTGGAGGCAGGGTTTTGTCCGGCAGCACCGTTTCACAATCCATCCATTTTTCATTTACTTTTACTTTTCGGTAAACAAGCCGTATGCCACGACTGTAATCAACATGCCAGTTTACATGAACTGTATATAAGGGCTGTAGCAGGTTTGTCATTCAATAAATGGCACCCCGCGGGCTTAATTACAGTCATTGTATCGTTTTATGGATGATCCTGTGTAGGGTCCGCACTATTTGTACCCCAACGGAAGGAAGCAATACTAAATCCGCAAAGATCAAGTACCCTGTCTACCACGGTGGCGGCTACAGCTTCAATGGTTTGAGGACGGCTGTAAAAAGAAGGTGTAGCAGCACAAATGATGCCTCCGGCCAGGGTAACCGTTTCCATATTACGGATATGAATAAGGTTATACGGCGTGTCTCTCACAACGCAAATCAGCTTTCTTCTTTCTTTTAGTATTACATCGGCGGCTCTTGTGATCAGGTCATTTGAAACGCCTGTGGCTACCCGTCCTAAAGTGCCCATAGAACAGGGAATAATGATCATTGTATCAAATTGCCCTGAACCGGATGCAAAAGGAGCGTTAAAATCATTTTTCCCGTAAATATTAACAGCATATTTATCGAAAGGATCATCGCCGAGCTCCGTTTCCCACACCTGCCTGGCGTTGTCTGTAATTACCAGTGCAAGCTCATTCCATTGTTCGGGTATGGCCGATAACTTATCCACCAGTTGACGGGCGTACAAAGACCCGCTGGCGCCGGTAACTGCTACAACAATTTTTCGCTTCAATTGTGAGTTATATTTGTAAAAATAAACGAATCAAAATGCAAATATCCGGCATTTTTCTTTGTGTTGCTACCAGTATCCTGCTATATGGCATGAACACGCCTGCAGGCATCCCTTTTGATTATACAACAGATACAACTATAATCAACCCTGCAGAAAATGAGAAGCTGCAATGGCTAACACTTGCTGAAGCGGAAGCTAAAATTGCTTCCCAAAAAAAAGCCATTGTTATAGACCTGTATACCGATTGGTGTGGCTGGTGTAAGGTAATGGACAGGAACACCTATACAAACGCCCATGTTATTCAATATGTTCACAAAAACTTTTATCCGGTCAAATTAAATGCAGAAACGAAGGAAATACTTACCTGGCGCGGAAGACAATATAAATACAATGAAAATTACCGGGTAAATGATTATGCTATCCTGTTAACCGGCGGACAACTTTCTTATCCCTCTACAGTTATTTTACCCGCCGACGGTTCGGCGCCCCAGGTAATTCCCGGTTATTTAAAGCCGCCTGACATGGAGCTGATTTTGAAATATTTTGGCGAGGGCCATTACGGTAAAACACCTTTTGAACAATACAGAAAAAATTTTGTTCAAACCTGGAAATAATTTTTTGTTTGCAACAATATAAAAATCGGATATATCGTTATATGTCCGGTTTTTCATAGGATATTGGATTTAAAACGGGGCAGGATTTCCATCCAGCCCTTTTTTTATTAACCCATTTTTCGGACACTCTTTTTAATTCCTCTCTTCCAGAACATCCAAATTTAGCAACCTGCCACCGCCTTTCCTTTCAAATATTTGCTTTTTTTAAAATAAAATTAATGTGTTGTGCAACGTTTGCAGTATAATATTGGTCTCATTATTGGTTTTTCATAGGATATTGGATTTAGAAACGGGGCAGGATTTCCATCCAGCCCTTTTTTTATATGATCTCCGTTAATAAAAAAAATTCCCCCTTAAGTTGGTCATAACATTGATTCTCAACACTATCGCAACCATAAAATGACGCTTTGCCGGCTACGGCAGCCAGAAAAGAAAAAAATTTACGCCGTATAAATACTTAAATTAAAAAAACGATTTAAATTCGGCTTTTCATAGGATAAGGTTTAATGGTTAACGGTTAAAAGATTAGTGCCCCTCCCCCGATTTATCGGGAGGGGGTTTTTTATAGTATTTTGTTCCCGCGATACTTCTTTTTATGACCGTGTAAAATTTTTGAACAACACCACCGCCTGCACATATGCAAAGCGATCTTCTTTACCATATTGCGCTAACCATGGTTCCGCATATTGGCGATGTGCATGCAAAAGCATTGTTACAGCATTTTGGCAGTGCAGAAAGTATTTTTGCAGCCCGCAAATCCCTCCTTGATAAGTTTCCCGGAATAGGCATTATCCGGTCAAAAAGCATCAAAACATTTAATGCCTTCAGCAGAGCGGAAGAAGAACTTCGCTTCATTGAGAAATACAAAATAGCAACGCTCACACAAATAGACACAACCTACCCGAAGCGTTTATTGCATTGCTATGATGCGCCTTCTCTTTTATATTACAAGGGGAACGCCAATCTAAACCAGAACAGGGTCATATCCGTCATCGGTTCCCGCAATCACACCGAATACGGTAAAGAAATGACCTGCAGGATAATTGAAGATTTAGCTCAAAATGACGTGGTTATCGTGAGCGGGCTGGCTTACGGCATAGATGCTTTGGCACACCGGTGCGCGCTAAAAAACAAATTATTCACCATTGGGGTGCTCGCCCATGGGCTCGACCGCATTTATCCTGCCGCCAATAAAATACTCGCAAAAGAAATGACGGTAAATGGCGGGCTGCTTACAGATTTCATGTCGGGCACCAAACCGGATAAACAAAATTTTCCAAAAAGGAACCGCATTGTGGCGGGTATTTCTGATGCTACTGTAGTTATTGAAACCAATATCAACGGGGGAAGCATGATAACAGCAGAACTGGCCAATAACTATAACAAGGATGTGTTTGCGCTCCCCGGGAGGGCAACGGATAGCAAAAGCACAGGCTGCAATTACCTGATCAGGAGCAATAAAGCGGCTTTAATTACATCGGCAACGGATATCCTGCAGTTCATGAACTGGTCGGGCGCTCCTGAAAAGAAAAAGGTAATGCAGAAGGAATTGTTCACAGAACTGACGCCGCATGAACAAGCGATCCTGCAAATCATCCGGGAAAAAGAAACCGCCTCCATTGATGAGATCACCCCCGGTTGCGGCTTTAGCAGCAGCATGATTGCCGCTGCTATATTGAACCTTGAACTGCAGGGTATAATAACCTGCCTGCCGGGGAAAATATATAAACTTTTATAAGGGCAACAAAATTTGGAAGCTATTTATCCTCTCCCCTATCTTTGCACATGGCAACAATAATCAACTCCGCTAAAAACAAATTCCCTCAAAAATTTTTTGGTGAAGGTTTAACCTTCGATGATGTGCTGCTTATGCCGGCTTATTCGCAGGTGCTTCCACGCGAAGTAAGTATCAGTACAAAGCTCACCAAAAACATTGTACTGAACATACCGCTGCTTTCTGCAGCCATGGATACCGTAACAGAAGCAGATCTTGCCATAGCGTTGGCCAGGGAGGGCGGACTGGGAATTCTCCATAAAAACATGACAATTGAAAGGCAGGTTGAACAGGTACGAAAAGTAAAGCGCAGCGAAAGCGGGCTGATCCTTGATCCCATAACCCTGCAGGTAGATGCTACTATTGGAGATGCATTGAAGCTGATGCGGGAAAACAAGATAGGAGGAATCCCGATCATAGATGTTGATAAAAAACTCGTAGGTATTCTTACCAACCGTGACCTTCGTTTTGAAACTTCCCTGAAGAAAAAGGTGAGTGAAGTAATGACAACGGAAAACCTGATCACGGCCCCCGAAGGAACAGACCTTACCAAGGCCAAAAAAATACTCAGCCAGTATAAAATTGAAAAACTGCCGGTGGTAAATAAAAACGGGCAATTAACAGGACTCGTTACCTACCGTGATATTTTGCAATTGCAAAGTCATCCCAATGCGGTAAAAGACAGTTTTGGCCGTTTGCTTACCGGCGCTGCCCTGGGTATAACTGCCGACCTGATGGACAGAGCGGCTGCTTTACAGCAGATAGGTGTAGACGTGGTATGTTTAGACAGTGCCCACGGGCATAGTGCAAAAGTCATTGAATCACTAAGAAAGTTGAAAAAGAATTTTAAAAAATTACAGGTCATTGCCGGCAATATCGGAACGGCAGCAGGCGCCAAAGCCCTGGCTGAAGCAGGAGCAGATGCTGTAAAGGTAGGTATCGGTCCGGGTTCTATATGCACCACCCGGATCGTTGCCGGTGCAGGCGTTCCTCAAATTACGGCTATTATGGAAGCGGCTTCCGTACTTCACAAATTGAATATACCGCTCATTGCCGACGGCGGCATACGCTATACAGGAGATATGGTAAAAGCACTGGCAGCTGGCGCGGGTGCAGTAATGATGGGAAGCGTTTTTGCGGGAACAGAAGAAAGCCCCGGCGATACTATTATATATGAAGGCCGGAAGTTTAAGCAGTACCGGGGTATGGGCTCCCTGGGTGCAATGGGACAGGGAAGCGGTGACCGCTATTTCCAGGATGTGGAAGATGATATAAAAAAATATGTACCGGAAGGCATTGAAGGCCGGGTGGCATTTAAGGGTAACCTGAGCGAGATCGTATACCAGTATACAGGCGGATTAAGGTCGGGAATGGGTTATTGCGGAGCTGTTGATATTGCAGCACTGCAAAAAGCACAGTTCATTAAAATAACCAATGCCGGGATGAATGAAAGCCATGCCCACGACATAGAAATTACCAGGGAAGCTCCGAATTATACGAGGTGATGCTTGTGCCTGCAGGTTACAAGTTACAGGGCGGGCATGTTACAAGGTGCCACGTACAGCCAACTTGCAGCCTGAAACGCACAAACCTGAAACAACAACATGTAACCTGTACCCTACAATCCGCTCCCTGCTGTAAAAATTTCTTTCCCTGCCATTGAGTATATGTTTTCCTGCTCTCCTCTCTTAGTGATAATGAAACAGGAGGGTGCATATTACCGGGGCTTTACGGAAGAGGAATTTGCTGCAGATGAATATTTTCAGCAATGGGTGCTGCTGCCCGATGATGAAACCGAGCTGTACTGGAAATCATATGCCCAAAACCACCCCCATCAGCAAATAGCCATTACCAATGCTTTTAAGCTTGTACAGCATCTGGCTGAAACCGGGTTTCATATCCCTTTTTTATCGCAAAGCGAAAAACAGGCACTGAGAGATAATATCTTTCAGCAGATCAGCTTATCCCATAAAGCCATTGGAACAGCCCCCTCCCGCAAAAGAAGCAGATGGTGGGTATTGGCCGCAGCAGCAATGGCGCTTGTTACCATAAGCATTTTTTTCCCTTTTCATATCCCTGAACAAACAGCGGCTGTTGCCATGGTATTGCAAAAAACAGACTTAAAGGAAGTAAAAAAGATAATGCTGCCCGATAGTTCGGCAGTTGTCCTCAATGGCAATTCTTCCCTGCGGTACAACAGCGATTTTGCAACAGCTTCCGTAAGGGAAATTTTTCTGCAAGGCAATGCCTATTTCCGCGTAAAAAGAACGGCGAGCCTCACTCCTTTTATTGTACATGCCAACCAGTTGAAAATTTATGTAACCGGAACAGAGTTCAATGTAAATGCCCGTACCAGGGCCACCGACGTAGTACTCACCAGTGGCAAAGTGAATGTAACGCTTGAAAAAAATAAAAGAAAAACGGTGTATATGCAGGCCGGCTATACGCTCAATGTAGACACCGTCAACAATGAGCTGATCACTGCCAGGGCCGACACCAGCTTATATACTGCTGCATGGAAATTAGACGAATGGCATTTTGAGGAAACCAACCTGGTAACCGTTGCCCGGCTTATTAAAGAATACTATGGAATGGAAATGGTTTTCTCCTCCGAAGCGCAAAAACAGCTTATGATCACCGCGGTAGTATCGGTTAATGATTTCTCAACATTGATACAGGTAATAGAAAAAACCTTAAACATCAGCATACAAACACAAAATCAACAATTAATCATTATTAACCCTCAATCAAAACAGTTATGAAAAGAAAACCATCTTTTTCAAAACGCTGCTTAGGGACAATGTTAACGGCCGTATTGTTTTTACTTGCCGTAACAGGGGTATGGGCGCAGGATATAGCCGCACTTTCCCCCACCCCAGTAAACAAAACCAACCCCGCGGGAAGCGATCTGAAAACAACTTCCCTGCAGGAATTTATGCATGAATTTAAAAAAACGTATCAAAACATCTATTACAGCTACGAATCAAATGCCCTCAGATCGGTGAGCGTAAATTACGATGTGCTGGATGCTTCCCAACAAAGCGATCCCGACGTTGTATTGAACAAAGTGCTTCCCCCTGCAGGATTGATGTTTGAAAAAGTTAAGGAAGTATACGTTATAAAACAGGCCGTATTAAAAAATCGGGAAGAAAATTTTGCTGTTCCCGCTGCCCTGATCAGTACTGATGCTGCTGCCGCCGACTTTTCCGTAAGGGGCAGGGTAAGTGATGAAAACGGGGGTATTGCAGGCGCAACAGTAAGTGAGAAAGGAACATCGAACGCCACCAATACGGATAATGATGGAAATTTTTCGCTGAACGTAGCCAGCGCTTCAGCTATACTGGTAATCAGTTCGGTGGGTTATGCCACCCGGGAAGTGGCAGTTGACGGAAAAAGCCAAATCAATATCGTGCTGGCGTCGAATGTACAGGAACTGGAGGGAGTTGTAGTAACCGCTCTCGGTATTACCCGCGAAAAAAGGTCGCTTGGTTATAACGTGGGCCAGGTAAAAGGAGAAGACCTGACAAATGTGGCTAACGAAAGTATGCTCACGTCAATGGCGGGTCGTGTTTCCGGGGTAACAATTAACCAAACCAGCGGTGTGGGTTCTTCGATCAGTGTAATCATACGGGGAGCCTTTTCACTGAAAAACAATCAGCCGCTTTTTGTTGTGGATGGTGTGCCAATGGAGAGCTCAATAGCCAACGTAAGCGAAAAAGGAAGTAATAATAAGGTAGATTACGGCAATGCGATAAATGATATTAATCCGGATGATATCGAAAGCATGTCTGTACTGAAAGGACCCAGCGCAGCTGCACTGTATGGATCAAGGGCGAATAATGGAGTAATATTAATTACCACTAAATCTGCAAAAAAAGGTAAGGGATTTGGCGTTTCATTCTCTACATCCAATGTATGGGAAAAGCCATATCGTTTTCTTGACTTTCACTACAAATATGCCAATGGTGAAAGACCTTTCCAACTGGATGAGCTTTCCGCATACTGGGGTGGAATTCCCTTAGATAAAGGAAACACTGCTGTACAGTGGAATAGCCCGGTGGACGACAATGGCAATTCCATTCCTACAGAATTGGTATCGTACAAAGACAATATGAAAAACTTTTTGAACACCGGGTTTACCACAGACAATAACTTGTCGGTTTCGGGTTCTTCTGAAAAAACCACCTATCGTTTTTCATACAGTAACATGAGCAATAAAGGATTGATCCCTGGTCAGGATCTGTACAGGAACAGCCTTTCTTTTGCCGGCTCTTATGATATTGCAAAAGCACTTACCATTTCTACCAATGTAAACTTTGTTCGTTCACATTCAAACAGCAGGCCGCTTACTTCCGAAAGAAATGCCAATCCGTTGCAGGAAGTATATGCAATGCCACATGTAGATGTAAGGGATCTAAAAGGCATCTGGAAGCCCGGACTCGAAAACATTGAGCAGCTTTCTGCAGCTCCCGGAGAGTTTAATAACCCTTATTTTCTTGCCTATGGTATTCAAAACGGCTTTGTACGGGACAGGTTTTTTGGTAATATAAAGCTTGACTGGAAGATTTCAGAGGCGTTCTCTGCATTTGTTCGCGGAACAATGAATACAACCAACCAGTTCAATGAAACAAAAATTGCATGGAGCTATACTTCGCTCCCTACCGGAGGATATTATATAGACAATGGCTTTGGACAGGAGGTAAATACAGATTTCTTATTGTCGTATAAAAAGAAAGTAAGTGATTTTGATGTCAGCATCTCCGGTGGCGGAAACTATATGCAGGCAAGAGGGCATAGTGAATCAATGGGTGGAAGAAACCTGGTGGTTCCTAATTTATACCGGATCAGCAATATTGCCAGAGACAACCTGAATTATAGCAACTCTGCGTCGAAAAGATCCATCTACAGCTTATACGGTCTGGCTTCTCTCGGCTTTAAAAACCAGGTTTATCTGGACCTCACTGCAAGAAATGACTGGTCAAGTACCCTGCCCGCTCATAGTCGCTCGTATTTTTACCCGTCAGCATCTTTAAGCTGGCTGACAAATACAACATTTAACTTACCAGCTTCTGTTAATTTGCTCAAGTTGCGCGCAGGATGGGCACAAGCCGGTAAAGACGCTGATCCATATCAACTATATAACGTATTGGGTACAAGCTCATGGGGCGGATTGGTGACCACAGGAATTTCAGGAGTTTTATTGAACTCCGCATTAAAACCCGAAATATCTACTTCTATTGAAGGTGGTTTGGATTTGAACATGTTTAATAACAGGTTAAGGTTTGCCATAACGTATTACGACATGGTGAACACCAACCAGATATTTAATGTTAGCATGCCTGAATCTTCCGGTTTCTCAAGCAAACAGATCAACGGGGGCAAACTAAGAAGCAAAGGATGGGAAATTGATTTAGGAGGAACTGTAATGAGTTCGGGGAACTGGAACTGGGACCTGAATGCCAATTTCAGCCGCAACAGGGTTGTTCTTGAAGAGCTGTATGAAGGTGCTACTTTCCTCAACCAATGGAGTGAAGCCAGTGCAGGAGCCTATACTTTTGTAGGTGACCAGCTGGGTAATCTTTACAGCAGAGGCTATCCTAAAGTTGAAGATCCCAATTCTCCTTACTATTTATGGCCGATTATTGAATGGGACGGTTCATCAGGTGGTGCACAGTGGCAGGAGTTATCATCCGGTTCAGGAAACCCCAATAACGAAAAAGTGGGTAATTACAATCCGCGCTTTTTAATGGGGCTGCAATCATCCCTTAGCTGGAAACGCTGGTCTCTGGGCTTAAGCTTTGACTGGAGGAACGGTGGCGAATTTATGTCCTTCACTTATCGTTATGGTGAGTCGGACTGGAAATCTCAGCGGCAGATCGATAACCTGATCCCGGGAAATATGTCTAAAGAAGACCTGGTTGCACTGTTAAAATCAGATCCGGAAAAGTACATTATACCCAAAAATGGTAATTTCCCGCGCGTAGGCGGTCATACAGAGGAAACAGGCGGCCTGCCACTTGCTTTACCGGGAGGTGGTACAAGCTATGACGGCGCTTTTGTTCCCGGAGTGTGGCAGGATGCTGACGGAAACTATCACGAATGGTTAGGCGGAGATGGCACCGAATATCAGCCAATCACAAATGTTTATCCCTGGAGCTTCAACAAACAGGTTACATTCGATGCTTCCTTTATTAAATTAAGAGAAATCACCTTAAGCTACAGAATACCTAACCTGCTGAACATTACAAGAAATGCAACTTTTTCTGTGTATGCAAGAAATATTATGCTATGGAATGCTGCTAAAATTGGTATTGATCCGGAAAGAGCATTCTGGGCAGACCCGGGTGTCGGAGGTTTCAGACAAGGAATTGAAAGACAAAATATTTTACCCTGGACTATTCCCTTTGGGTTTAAACTAAATGTTGATTTCTAGTATAACACAAAACTTATTATTATGAAAAGATTACAATTCATTTATAAAATTGTTTTCATTTCCAGTTTGTTTTTTGCAGTTTCCTGTTCAAAAGACCTGGATAAAACAAATGAAAACCCCAATGGAGTGAATCCGTCCACTGCAAACCCCAATTTGCTGATGGCTGGTATTCAAAGCGGGTTTGCTAACAATTATCTTGGCCTGGGCTACGGCAAAATATCAGGTGTAATTCAGCACATGCAGGAGGATGGCTGGTATTCAGGTTATAACTCTTTCGACTGGAGCGAAGAAGACTGGAGCGGATACTATGGACTTTTGAGAAACAATGAATTCATGTATGAACGTGCCGTAGAACTTGGAAATAAGTTTCACGAAGGCGTAGCCTTAACCATGAGAGGCTTTATTTTTGGAACCATTGCTGATTTATGGGGAGATGCCCCGTATACCGATGCCCTGAAAGGAGATGAAGACTTACTGTATCCTTCTTACGATAGCCAGGAAACAATTTACAAAGGCGTTTTAGACGACCTGAAAGCTGCTGCAGGGGCTTTTGCGAGTACAGGAGATAACAGTAGCTATTATGCTTCGGGTTATGATATATATTATGATGGTAATGTTACTGCCTGGCAAAAGTTTACGAATTCTCTGATTTTAAGGTTTTCAATGCGTTTATCGGAAAAATTGCCAGATCTTGCAAAATCAAATATAGAAGCTGTATACAGTTCCGGCATTTATATCAAGGACCCATCGGAAGACGCAACGATGGATTTTGATGGAATCCCTCCCGGCAGCGCCTGGCCCGGAAATACAGAGAATGATCCCAGCGAATCCAATTGGAGGAGAAGAAAACCCTGCCAAACTTTAATAGCAAAGCTCAATGCTTATGATGACCCCAGAAGAGATGTGTGGTTCCAGCCGGTTCATTGCAGGTGGGTGGCGGACGCAACCTTGTCTGTACAGGTTGATCCTTATATTCGTGAGGGCGGTGTTTTGACCAGCCTGGTGTCTCTGCCGGAGAGTGATTTGAGTGGCGGCACCAACGGTTACAAACAACAAATTGCTGCGGGTAAAGTTTATACCCGTCGCTTTAATCCTAATACATATGTTCCTAACGCACCCTTCAACACTGAAGCTCCTGATACGAATGAATATGTAGGTATACCTCCGGCTCGTTTGTACCCCGACTATTACAATAACAACCCTACTTCCGGGCAAAGTGTACAGAATCAACACGTTTCACAGTTATCATATCTTTTTCAGAACAAAGATGACGGTAAAAATGGCTTCCTTAAGGCGCGTTTGGCAACTGCAGTAGAATCTGCATTCATTCTTGCAGAAGCAGCGCAAAAAGGCTGGGCTGCAGGTTCAGCAGAAAACCATTATAATGATGGCATCAGGTTTTCATTAACCAACTGGGGCGTTGAAGACGGATATGGTGATTATATTACTACTGCAGGCGTAGCTTTTGACGGATCACTTGCCCAGATTATTGAACAAAAATGGATTGCCGGTTTTACAAGTGCATTAGAACCATGGTTTGATTTTAGAAGAACAGGGTTCCCTGCACTTGTAGCCGGAAATGCTTCGGCAAGACCCCAGGTTGCGGTAAGGTTAATATATGGACAGAATGAGCTGAACAGAAATACTGAAAACTCCTCGGCCGCTATTAATGGTATTGAAAATAATTTTAGTACCGACCCACGTGGTAAAAACAGTCAATGGGGCAAACCATGGTTATTGCAGGGTACCGGTAAACCCTGGTAATAGTCAAGTTTACTTAAGATGTAATTTACAAAACCTGTGAGGCTTGCCTTGCAGGTTTTCTTTTTGATATTAAGCTTATTAAAAACCTATAACTCAAAGCTAATGGTTGACCCCCGATAGCCAGTTACGATTCTTTACAGATGCGGTCTGACCCTTCTTACATCGGGTACCGACCACATCTTTATTTCACCCGATATGAAAAATAAATTATTCCTTTTTTACTGTTTGCTCTTTTCAGGTGTTTCACAATATACCATTGCCCAGTTGTCTTATGCCCCCGCCGGCACCAAAGACACAGCCTTCTGGCAGGAATATCACGAAGCATACCGCGTAGGAAAAAATCCGGACGCCAATGAAATAAGAAGCATTGCAGTTGATCATGGATCGAATGTGTGGGTAGCTACTGCGGGAGGAATATATATGAAAAAGCCCGGAACATCTGCATGGGCAAGCATGATCTCCGGCAACGATAACGGTCCCGCATACGTGGTAACAACAAATGAACAGGCAGTATGGGCAGGAACATGGAATGGTGTGTATGTTTATAAAAGCAACATACTCAAAAAAATACCGGGAACAGCAGGCCCCGTTTCTGCATTGTGCGCTGCAAAAAAGGGGTTATACGCTTTTGGTCCTAAAGGCGTATGGATATTTGACCGGGGCCGGTTCCTGAAAAAAGATTACCCTATTGCCCGCTCCATACGGGATGCAGTTGCCGCTGCCAACAACAGTATATGGATAGCCAGTGATGTGGGATTGTACCATATTGTACAGGAACAGGTACAACATCTTACAGACAGCAGCCGGTTGCTCAGCGCTTACGTAAAGGGGTTGGCATTCGATGACAAACACCGGTTGTGGGCCGGTGGTTTGGGCGGTGTAAGCATCATCCGGGATAATAAAAAAACACATGCACTCCAGCCATCTAATGGCATGCCTTCCATTTACGTGAACTGCGTGGAAAAGTCGCCCGATGGAAGCATGTGGGTAGGAACAGATGCAGGCATAGTGCGTTACGCGCCAAATGGCTCACATACATTACGTTTCAGCAGGCGGTGGCTGCTGGATGATAAAGTAACTGATATTGCTTTTGACAAAGAAGGCAATGCATGGGTGGCTACGCCTAAAGGAGTAAGCGCTATCAAAAAAAGAAAAATGACCCTGGCGCAAAAACAGGATTTCTTTTATGATATAACCATGAAGCGCCATGTTCGCGAACCGTGGATAGTAGGCCCTGCCCGTTTAAAAGACCCCGAAGACGTGAACAAATGGCAACCGGAAGACGATGACAACGATGGGGAGTTTACGGCCAGCTACCTGGCTATGGAAAGTTTTCGCTATGCGGTAACCGGAAGTAAAGATGCCAGGGATAAAGCAAAGAAGGCCTTTGATTTTTTGAAGCTGTTGCAAACCATAACCGGCACCGATGGCTTTTTTGCCAGAACAATAGTGCCGGCAGGCTGGGGAAACAATGTGCATGACCCCAACAGGAAATATACGGAAAGAGAACTGGCGGAAGAACTGGTGAAAGAGCCACGGTTCAAACCTGTTGAAACGCGGTGGCATAAATCGAAAGACGGGAAATGGCTTTGGAAAGGAGATACGAGCAGCGATGAATGGTGCGGTCATATGATGGGTTATTACTTTTATTACGAGCTGGTGGCCGATGACAAAGAAAAACAAATCATCCGTGAACATGTTGCCCGCCTGGTTGATCATTTGATCAGCAACAATTTCAATATGACAGACATTGACGGCACCCATACCCGTTGGTCGGTATGGAGCCCGGATAAACTTAACCGCGATCCGGAATGGATGCCCGACCGGCACCAAAACTCAATGGAGTTGCTGACTTTTTTAAAACTGGCTTATTACATGACGGGAAGCGCCAGGTACCAGGATCATTACCTGAGGCTGATCAGGGAGGAAAACTACCTGGAGAACATGGCTAAGATCCCCGAACAAAATCCTGCTTTTTTTATTTATTTCGATGTGATCCTCCAGGCTTACCTCTACCCTGTTCTGATTGGATGTGAAAAGGATCGCGCACTGCTTGCCTTTTACGAAAAACACATGGATAACTGGATGGAAAAACGAAAGGGCGATAAAAGCCCGTTGATCAATTTTTTGTATTGCTATACACGCAATATAAAAGTGGAGCTCACCTCTTCCGTTGAGTTCCTGAAAGATACACCGCTTGACCTGGTGAACTGGAGGTTTGATCACAGCAAAAGGGAAGACGTAAGAATGGTGCACGAACCTGTGCTGGATGATCTGCAGGTAAATGAATTGCCGCCGGCCAGTATACGCACTGCGGTAAGGTGGGATAAGAACCCCTGGTCTGCTATAAACGGACATCCCGATATAGAAAGAGAACCGGTATTCTGGCTGCTGCCTTACTGGATAGGACGCTATTTGAAAATGATTGAATGAACTTATAAGAGGCGGGTACAAGGTGCAGGTTACAGGGTTGCAGGAATAATAAAGCAGATTGTGGGTAAAAAAGGAGAAAAAACCTATGCATTTTATTGTATTTTCTTTAGCTTGTAGTGGCTGTAAAACCCTGTTTGAAAAGATAAAACCCCTGCCATGCAATTCGGTCAGTACTTCTGCGCGTTTGTTATTTTCATATCAGCATTATTAACTTCCTACCACGATGAAAAGCCTGTTGTTGCGTTCACCGGCAACAACGCAAAGCATGGAGCTGCTGTCAAACACCAATCTTATACCGAAATACCGGATGTGCAGTATGGTGATGCAGATAATCATTACCAGCTTCTGGATGCCTATCTGCCGGATGACCGTAACCACAACACCAAAGTGATCGTATACATTCATGGCGGAAGCTGGGTACAGGGTGATAAAACCGAATTTCCAAAACCATTGATCGAAGAACTGGCAGGCAAACGAAAATATGCTTTGGCATCCTTAAACTACCGGTTGGTGAAAAATGGAAAAAACACTTTTCCCGCGCAGATAGAAGATGTACAAAAAGCACTGGCATTTATTTCGGCAAATGCCGCTGAATACAGGTATGATGGCAACAGTTTTGCATTAATAGGTGCAAGTGCCGGCGCTCACCTGGCTATGTTATGTGCTTATGGCTACGACAGTTTAAAGCAAGTAAAAACTGTTGTGGATATTTTTGGACCCTCGGACCTCTCGGATGAAACGGTGCGTAAACCGGGAACGGAAAGCAATGACATCATCGTCAATTTCCTGGGAACACCCGATACGTTCGCAAAGATCGTGAAACAGTCCAGCCCGTATTTTCACCTCACTCAAAAAACCGGCGTTCCTACTGTTTTATTTCACGGCACTGCAGACGATCTGGTTCCTGTTGACCAGTCGGAGAAATTGTACAAAAAATTACAGCAATTGGGTATTCCTTCAAAAATAAAATTATATCCGGGCGAGAAGCATGAATTACGGGCACCCATAGCTGCAGATGTATTTTCTACACTCATGGCATGGCTGGATGAGCATTATCCTGTGAAAAAATAAAGTGTACCGTTAAGGTTGAACAATAGTGAATAATTCATTCACCTTCTCAATTCACTATTCACACGCTTCTTGTTCGGCCTAACAGCATGCACCCCTATACACTATTTCAAATAGCCCGGCGGATAGTTTACTCTGGTTAAAAACAATCCGTGACCCGGCACGGCAAAATTGGCTTTTGAGCAATCCCTGTCCTCAATAATTTTCCGGAAAGCATTGATATCTGTTTTACCCCTGCCCACCTGCAGCATGGTGCCAACCAGGCCTCTTACCATGCCTCTCAGAAAACGATTGGCCTGCACATGATAAACAACATGATCATTTACCATTTTCCACCGGCTTTCCTGCACTCTGCATATAAAATTCTTAACCTGCGTATTGCGCTTGGAAAAGCTTGTAAAATCTGTATACTGTAATATTACCGATGCCGCCTCCTGTAGCCGATCGAAATCTATTGTATAGGGAAAATAATAAGCCCTGTCGCTCAGGAACGGATTTTTGGTTTTGTATACATAATACATGTATTCCCTGCCTATGGCGTCGAACCTGCAATGTGCGTTCACCTGCACGGGGATAATACGGCTTATTACGATTGCAGGAGGAAGTATGGCGTTGAGGTTATAAATATAGCGTTCCGGTATGGGTTGATCAAAGTCGAAGTGAAAAAAATTCTGCAATGCATTCACTTCCGCATCTGTTCGTGATGACCCGGTGAGCAATATATCCTGTTTAAAAAGAACAGCCATTGCCTTTTGAACCTCAGATTGAATGGTAACCGCATTATCCTGTATCTGAAACCCGGCATACCCCGCTCCTTTATATGCTATTTCAATAAAATATCGTTCCATTGATATATCCCATTAACCGGATGACTGCAAAGCTAAAAGAAAGAACCAGGAACTCAATAACAAATCGGTAGCTGAAAAAGCATTAAACAAAATTGTTCGACCCTTTCAGGGTCAGAATTCTTTTTATCGTATGGTAACCTTTTAGGATCAATACAGATCCTTATGCATAAAGTGACCGAACCAGGCGCAGAAATCGTTGTGCAGGGGTTTTATTCCTATCCTGAAAAGAGAAAGGTTTACGGAAGAAAAATCAGGATGCGCCGCGACCAGAACAATGCTTTCGTTATCACGCCCCGGAAGGTGAAACGACCAACAAAATACTTTTATTATGCTTTTCCCGTTGGAATACGGTGTAACTTCATTCGGAACACAGGCCTAAAACCGGATTTAATATATTTTAATATTTCTTTATGGCTGTGGCGGTTGGGGATTGGTATATTTGTGAACGAATTTAAAATCAATCTTATGAAAATCAATAAAGGCATTCTTTATTTAACCGCAGTTGCGTTCCTTTTTGTTTCTTCTTCCGCTCATGCCCAGTTGCTCAAAAAAGTACTGGGTGATAAAAAAGATTCTTCTTCATCAGCCGGTGTGCTCGGCAATGTTTTAGGAAAAGGCAGTAGTTTAAGCAAAGATGATATTGCGGCCGGACTCAAAGAGGCGTTGTCTGTTGGCGCAGAAAAAGCAGGCAAAAACCTGTCTTCCATTGATGGGTATTTTGCCAACGCCGCTATTAAAATATTAATGCCTGAAGAAGCCAAAAAAGCAGAGCAAAGACTAAGAGCCGTTGGATTGGGCAGGCAGGTAGATGAGGCCATACTTGCCATGAACCGCGCTGCGGAAGATGCAGCAAAATCGGCAGCTCCGATCTTTGTAGATGCCATCAAACAAATGAGCATCCAGGATGCGGCAGGCATATTAAAAGGGGGAGATTTTGCAGCAACCGATTACCTGAAAGGCAAAACCACAACAGCGCTTACCGCGTCTTTTCGGCCGGTGATAGAAAAATCACTCCAAAAAGTAGACGCCACCAAATACTGGAATACCGTATTTACTGCTTATAATAAGTTTTCAGCCGATAAGATCAATCCCGACCTTTCGGCCTATGTAACGGAAAAAGCCTTAAGCGGGATCTTTTACCAGGTAGCACAGGAAGAGCAGCAGATCAGGAAAGATCCTTTGGCCAGGACATCTGAAATACTGAAGAAAGTATTTGGCTCCGGTTAACGGCACATATCTTTAGTAAAAGGCATTACGGTAATCCTTTTCCGGCAGGGCCAAACTACCCGGCACAATTCATCCGGCAGATAGCGCTATTTTTTTCGTTGGCTTTGTCATAAGCTTTATTTCAGAAAAAAATAATAAATAACAGCCCAAATGGCAATAAAGAATAGCCCTGGTATAGTATGGCTTTAAGTTTTTTCATATCCTTTTTGATGAGCAAAAGATATAAAACATAAACAATAAATGCAGCTATTAGTCCTATCGGGATGAACGGGTATGTCATAATATTATTTCTTATATTTCATTCTGTTTCAGATCCTTTTTAGCGTCCGTCCGGCAAAGGATCGCATGATCCATTAACGGGTTCCGATCATAAATACTGCCGGAACTGGTCTTTGCTTTTTATCGGAAGGATGTATGGTTTCCCTGCCATTCACGAGCATGCAACTGCTGCCGCCGCCATCGAGGTTGAGCGCTTCCCAACAGCCCAGTTCCTTCAACAACTGCGCTTCCTGCAATAAGGTGGCACCTTCAGCAACACCTTTATTCCTGCCTTCTATTACCAGGATAATGAGCTTATTGTTCCTGGTATAGCCCATGCCTGTGCGGGGATGCTTATCTTCAATCGCTTTGCCTGCGAATTTTAATTCCTCGTTATTCGTGACCTTTATTTCACCTTCCTGCAATAATACAGGTCCGCCGCCTACCGCAGTTCTCATTTTCCATTTTACAGCGCCCGAATCGAGAATATTCACGGTATTTATTCCGGGTTTATAAAAGCTGTTTGAATCAGCAAATGCTTTTACCGGGTTTTGTAGGGCCAGCACTTTTCCCTCTGCACTATCGGTATACAGCCAGGCAATATCGGCCTTCCTGCGCCTGGAGATGCCTATAGCGCTGCCAAAGGTATGCAGGTAAGTTGATCCGTCTTTTTGTTTCCGGGAGTGCCTGTCGTAACCCACCAGTTTCCTGTTTTTGATTACAGGGTTCAGGTTTTGATTGGTGGCAAAAGAAAAAAAGTACAATTAACCACTACAACAGGGTTATTGTTCCTGGTATAGAACTGTTGCGGGGTCAGCCTCCTTTTATTGGTTGTATCTGAAGTAAAATTCAGTCTCCTGTCCTTAAGATCGGCTTCTATATAATATGCGATATTGGGTTTGCCATCCAGCGGGTCTGTTGTTCTATAAACATGCACGGATGCGGGCAGATCCCCAAACAACGAATCAACCCTCACCCATTTTATTTGTGCATCTAACTCAAATGCTATAAAAGCAAGGTAAACGATAAAGCATATTCTTTTCATTCGGTCCGGGTATTGTTGTTCACGAAAATTCTTTCACCGTACCATCGCTATAACCCACCACCACGGCAGAAGCCATTTTTACAAAAAGACCGTTTTCTACAACGCCGGGTATACTGTTGATTTGCTGTTGCAGTACAGCAGGATCTGAAATGGAACCGAAACGACAATCCAGTATATAATTCCCATTATCGGTTTTAAATGGCCCGGCTTCCTTTTGCCGCATTGCTGTTTGACAGCCCAGCAATGCCAGTCGCCTGGAGGTATGCTGCCACCCAAACGGGATGATCTCTACCGGCAGCGGGAACTGCCCAAGTATTTTCACCATCTTGCTCTCATCTGCTATAACAATAAAGGTTTTACTGCCTGCAGCTACAATTTTCTCTCTCAACAATGCGCCCCCCCCGCCTTTAATAAGATTAAGCCGGTGATCTATTTCGTCTGCACCGTCAATGTCTATATCAATATGATCAACAGCATCCATGTCACTGATCTTTATGCCGCATTGCAATGCCAGCCTTTCTGTTTGATCAGAAGTTGCTACTGCAGTGATCTGCATACCCTGTTTCACTCTTTCTCCCAGGTATTGAATAGCCCAGTAAGCTGTAGAGCCGGTGCCCAGTCCTACTATCATTCCATCTTTAATGTACTGTACTGCCTTGTGAGCCGCTGCCTGTTTTGCATTCATGTTATTTGAGTTTCCGGTAATATAAATTTCGTGCTTCCACCATCATACCCGGGTTATGGCACTGGATCGCGAATTTTCCTTTTTTATATTCACTATCGCTGTAACTCATCACCAATTGATCCTTCACCCATATATTTATACTGTCACCTATGGCTCTCACCTTCATCAGGAACCATTCTCCATCCCTGGTGAGCAACGCTGTAGCTTTACCGGTAGGCTTTCCCGGCTTCCAAAGCCAACCGGTATGCGCTTCCTGGTTATTGCATATTTGTGCTTCATAGCCGCGTGGAAAACCATCGGGGTTATCTTCCGGTTCGCTGGCTCTTATATACAAACCGCTGTTGGCGCCTTTACCCTGGCCGGTTATCCGGAATTCACCTTTCACCTCAAAATCTTCAACTACGGGTGCGGCATACAGGTGTCCCCGGCCATTTTGCCCAATGATCACGCCTTCCTTTACCTCCCATGTTGCATCACCTCTCGCTACCCACCCCGAAAGATCCTTTCCATTGAAAAGTGAAATCCACCGGGGTTGTATTGCCCATGAACCGGCAATAAAAGTCAGGCAAAGCATTATTGGTACGGTAAAGCGATCTCTCATTATTGAATTATTTTTTATAGTTATAGCATCATAAGCATAAAGAGACAGGTTTTACCGGTTTATACCGGAATTGGGTTCCAAAACTTCATCCCCGCATCATTCATTAGGTAGCAAGATATTTTACAACAATCCCTGTTATCACAGATATGGAAAAGCTGATCAGTGATCCGATCAGCACATATTCGGTTTTTTCTTCCTGCCTGTCTTTTTCGCTGAACCGGAGCAATCCCTTTGCCGTAATCAGAAGGCCGATCGCTGCATACTGATCCTGCAGTAAGAAAGTGAGGATAAGGATGCGTTCTAAAATACCGATCCACTTGCCTGCATTGGCAAGCCCGGCACTGCGGGGCAACTGGTCGCTCCATTTACGTGTCATTTGCCCGATCATAATGCCCGCCGGAAAGCTCAAAAATACATAGGCTGTTGTTATGATCCAGAAATGATGATTGTTGCCGGTTGCCTGCAACCATTCCTTTATATCCGCAATGGTATAAAAAGCATAATACCAGCAGGCTATAATAACCAGCAGGTGCATTAGCTGGTCTGTTAAGAAATACAATACAGTTTGAGGCCGGTACGATTTCCATCCGTCAATAAGGGTGTGCGATACAAAGATGACCAAAGCAAAATGCCAGTATTGAAAGCCCGTAAGCACCAGTGCCAATGCGGCAGCTATCAAAGTATGCAGGTAGAGCCAGGGAGAGGAAAAATGCCTCGAGCAGCGATCATTGACCCATTTTCGCGGTTGCAGTACAAAGTCTGCCAGCAGGTGCGACAGGATCAGTTTTATCAGCCAGATGGTGCTCATGCCGGATTAAATTGAATGATCATTTGATTGTATTCGTGCAATATCTTTTCTATTTCCGCCCACCCTGCCGACTGCGCATGTTTATTGATGGTAGACTGTTTTATTTTTAGCTTTTGGGATACCGCTGTCTGGGTCTGCTCCTTCAAAAGCTCCAGCACAACTTCAGCCTGTCTTGATGTTAACCGTTTTAGGATATAATCCGTGAAATATGCAATAACCCTAAAAGCAATATTCGCGTTTTCATTGGCCGACTGGATCCATAAGCGCTGATCATCTTTTAGCTGTTCAAACATTCTTCCCGATAAGATGAAAGCCTCACTGCTGGCAGTTCGCAAAGCTTGCACATTCCTGGCCGCTTTGCCTATTCCTATGCTGATGCGCACATCGTATATGCCGGAAAAACTTTTGGCCGCGGTTCTCAACCGGATGGCTAATTTTAATGCCGCTGAAGGATCTTTAACATACGCCTGGAAACTATCGCCGCGATAGAATTCGAATTTATAATTTTTTAAAACAGTGCTGAGCCGTGCTACCAGCTTCTTTCCCATGGCAGTTCCGGGAACCGTGGAGTTTACAATATCAGCGGTTATAACGGCGGCAAGAGACATATGCTATGGTTTTCATTTCAAATATAGCCTAAAAAGGCTATATTCTCAAAATATAGCCTAAAAAGGCTATATTTTTAAATTATAGCCTAAAAAGGCTATAATTGCAATATTGTGATTTTGAAATAAACCATCATAAAACAGAAAATATGATCTGATTTTCTGCGCAACCCCACTACCATTCTTCTTTTCTCAATCTTCCAGTCCCCATACTTTTCCTTTCATAACAGCAGGCACGCCTTCGCTCAGCCATTGTGCCGGGCGATGTCCTTTCAACTGCCAGTCAAAAAACTGCTGCTCTCTTATCTGCAAATCCTTCCTGTTCTTCCGCTCCATTACATTGTGCGCCTCACCATTATAATTGATCAGCCATACAGGTTTATTCAACCGGCGTAAGCCTGTAAACAACTCAATGCCCTGGTACCAGGGCACGGCCCCGTCGTTATCGTTGTGCATGATCACCAACGGTGTAGTTACCTTTGGCAGGTAAAACAAGGGCGAGTTTTCTATATACAATTGCGGCTTTTGCCATAAGGTGGCTCCTATGCGGCTTTGGGTTTTTTCATACTGGAACTGCCGGTTCATACCGGTTGACCACCGGATACCACCATACGCGCTCGTCATATTGCTCACCGGAGCCCCGGCCCATGCCGCTTTAAATAACCTGGTTCGCGTAATAACATAAGCTGCCTGATAACCGCCCCAGCTTTGCCCCTGGATTCCCAGCCGGGTACTGTCTATCCATCCTTTTTTAACCAATGCCCTTGCGCCGCTTACAATATAATTATATGCACTTCTGCCCGGGTAGCCGGTTGTATATGAAATATCCGGAACAAAAACAATATAGCCCCTGCTCACAAAAAAAGAAATATTCAACCGGCTGGGAGTAGGTGCCGGAGGAATATAGTGGTACAACCCATCACTAAGCTTTTCATAGAAATAACAGATGGCAGGATATTTTTTCTTAGGATCAAAGTCTTCGGGCTTATATACAATACCTGTTGCCTGCCTGCCGTTATAGGCTTTCCATTTAAACAGCTCTGCAGTGCCCCAGTTATAATCGGCCTGCTGCGGATTAATGGCACTTAACCTGGTTTCCTGTTGCCATCCGGCATTTATATACAGGTCTGGCGGATCTATATAGCTCTCCTTTGTATAAACATAAATGTTGCTATCCCTCGCTTTAGCTATCCTGTTGCTGCTGATGGCAAAAGGCCCGTTAACAACAGTAACAGGTTTTGCCGTGCTCAATACTTTATAGGTAGCTAAACCAGCATGTTTATTACCTTCAGCAAACATATGCAGCAGTATCTCCTCGGAAGGCGTAATGAATTTTTTTTCGGGATCGGTACGAACATATCTGTACGTTATTTTATTTTTTCGTCCTTCGCCTGCGGTAACATTAAGAGGAGCAACAACCTTGTCGGGGTCCAGTTGCCAGATATCAAATTTGTCGTATACCATAACAGACAGATCGCTTTGCGTCCAGGCCATCACACCGTAAGAAGAAGGGTCGGTTGGCATATCAAAGTCCTCATCGTATAATTTTGTGCGGATGCCTGAAGAAATATTCTTTGTTTTGCCGTCTCGCCAGGTAAAATACTGGTGCGCTTTTGCATCATACCACAGCACATACTTACCGGCAGGCGACACGGTAACATATCCCGAAAGATCTTTCCTGATCAATTCCCGGGTTCCGTCTCCCGGTTGTATGATATAAATATCTTTCAGGGTTCTCCCCTCCCACTGCAAAGCGGCGCGTTTACCCGCATCCGTGACACCTACAAAAAAATCACCGTCTCCCTCATTGCCGGAAATAATATTTTCAACCTGCCTGTCTGCAAGCTGAACAAATTTTCTATCATCCAGATCAATCATTGCTGTGTAACTCTTTTTAAGATCCTTATCCAGGTTCTTCAATTGTATGGGTTGAAGGTACTCGTCTTTATAATTCCAGATATCAACTTTCACCAGGTCAATACTTATCAGGGATGTATCCCTGGGCGGCTGAACAGGCGCGGATCCTGCAAAAAGCCGTTTCCCCGACTTACTAAAATGCACACTTCCATTTTCACTGATACTCCAGCCAACAGGCATCCCTTCAATATTTTTATCGGCGATCATTACTGCACTGTCATAACCGTTTTGCCAATACCACAATTTGTAGAATTTCTGAAGTGCCTTCTCACTGCTGTCTCTTTCAGCAACAAAAGCAACCTGGTATCCCTGTTCGTCAATAGCATAATTCCTGAAATCGTTCCCGCCTTTCATGACCGTATCAAACCGGTTCTCAACTGTTCTGAAGATACATACTGCGGCCTTGCGCAAACTGTCTTTTTTGACCGGCATCGTTTCTGTTATTAAAACATTTCCGGTCTTGCTCCATACATATTCACTTACAAAATCAAGCGTTCGCTGCACGCTGTCGCGCAGGTTAAAAATAACCAGCGCTGTACCTTCTTCTTTCTTTTTGCCCGGATCCGTCCTCTCATTGGCATCACAGTAAGAAACCGCAGTATCATTCAAAAAAATTGCATTATCATTTTTAATAACAGGCGGGTTGGTGATCCGTTGTCTTTTCTTTGCCTGTTCGGGGGTAGGTTCTGTAACCGATCTTTTTAATGAGTCTATCCGCTTTGCCAATGAATCGGATGCAGCTCCTTTTTTGGAAGAATCGGCTATTGGTTTTTCCAGTTGCCAGGCTATCCACTGGGCATTCTTTTCCGGGATTTTATACGACTTAACTCTTGCTGCTTTCACAACCACACCTTTACCCAATTCCACAACGGCCAATGAATCTTTGGGAAACTGATCGGGTGTTTTGTTTTGAATGCGGGCCTGCCTTATACCTGCATAAGGCGGTTTTATTTTAAAAACAGCATACCTGCTGTCTTCCGTAATGGCAATATTATAACCCCTTGCAATTGTTTCCCGGTACTTTGAATCGGCAGATTGAATAACAAGCGTTCCGTCTCCTTCCTGAACGTCAATTGTATACACAACCCATTTGCCGTTATTGCTTATCTCCCTCTCACCAATAGCTTGCCAGCCATCATATACCGTATGATCAAGAGGCTTTTTATGTTGTGCATTTACCTTTACCGCCAGTAATATGACTATAATGAAAAAGATCTTTCTCATATTCTTTTATATTTTTCTGATCAGTTCGCAAGATAAGATTAAACTTCTTTCATGCCCTCCTGTAGTACAGCCTCCGGGTTTGCAAAGCTACTGTTAACAATATCAATGACAATCCGCAATAAAAACCACTGCTTAAATATTCATGCTCATCATACACAATAAAGGCGAGTATAATACCATATACCGGCTCAAGATTATAGCTGAGGTTTACAGTAAAGGGGGATATTTTTTTCAATGCCTGAAGCGACAGGTTAAAAGCAAGGACTGTACAAAACCAACCCAATACCAGCAGCCAGAGAAAATCTCCGGCAGTAGGCATGACATGATCTTCCGGAAAAAAGCCGAGGTAAAAAGGCATGCTTAAAGTTAATACAATGAGCCCGCCTGTAAGCTCATAAAACGTAAGGCTTTGAGGAGATATATGCCTAATTATTTTTTTATTGAGCACAGGAAATAAGGCGGCAAACAATGAAGAGATAATGCCCAGCAGTATCCCCAGTTTATATTGCTTATCGAAATGAAAGATCAACCAGATCCCTGCAATGGCCAATGTGCCGTACAGCACTTCAACCCAATCTATTTTTCTATGCAGTATCAACGGCTCCAGGAAAGCAGAAAAAAAACCAATGGCAGAAAAACACACCAGGGCAACAGATACATTGGCATATTTAATACTGCCATAAAAAAGCACCCAGTGCAAAGCAACAACAGCGCCCGTTGCAAGTATACGCAAATGCAAAGAAAGGGCAACTTTCTGCAAGCCGCCCGTAAACAAAAAGATCATTGCGAGGGTACATGAGGTGATAAAAAGCCGCCACCATACCAGTAATCCTTCGTTTAATGTTATAAGCCTGCCCAGTATGCCCGAAAAACCTGCCAGGAATATTGCTGCATGTAAAGACAATAAAGCCTTCTTCATTAAAAAAATAAAATTAGTCAATACACACGGAAGCACACTTCTGTAACACGCACTCTACGGGCAGCACAGATTTAACTCAATACCTCTTTAACTCAATACCTCAGCCCGGAGCGTTGATGTGGGAATAAAACTATTACGTACTTTTCTGCGGTAATTTTTAAACATGCTTTGCCACTGTATCTTAAGCACTCCCAATATACCTTCTTTTACAATATTCTTATTCATTTTTGAGGTACCGAATTTGCGGTCAACAAAGGTGATAGGTATTTCAACAACCTTAAAGCCAAGTTTCCATGCGGCAAATTTCATTTCTATCTGGAAAGCATACCCGACGAAATTGATCTGATCGAAATTAATGGTTTCCAGCACTTCTTTTCTGTAACAGATGAAGCCCGCCGTGGGATCTTTAACGGGCATCCAGGTTAAAATACGTGTATACAATGCCCCGCCCTTGGAAAGTATGTTCCTGTAGCGGCTCCAGTTTACTGTTTTGCCTCCTTTTACATACCGTGAACCAACCACAACATCGGCTCTGTATGCGCATGCCTGGTACAATCGTTCAAGGTCTTCAGGATTATGAGAGAAATCGGCATCCATTTCAAAAATATACCGGTACCCCCTGTCTATTGCCCATTTGAACCCGTCAATATAGGCAGTGCCCAGCCCCTGTTTACCTTCACGTACCCGGAGGAACAACTGACCAGGATACCCTTTTTGCATTTCCCGCACCAAAGCGGCAGTACCATCGGGGGAATTATCATCAACAACCAGCACATGAAAATTAAGATCCATTCCGAAAATAGCGTGAAGGATGGACTTTATATTTTCATTTTCATTGTAAGTAGGTATGACCACCAGCTTTTCCAACAGAGATTGTATTTTTTGTACTATAAAATTACTTTATGCTCTTTTTTTAAAAATGAATTTACGCTTTCTTTAACAAGGTCCGGTTAAGAATTTCGGTAAGCTTTTGTTTGGTATGCATAGGAAAATCGCCCTTCATCATCCAATCGTAATACTGAGGTTCAGCTTTAAGCACTTCGGTTACAGGCCTACCCTTATGTTTTCCGAAATTAAAGATTTCTATTTCATTTTCCATGATAAAACGCCGGGCGAAATCCACAATTTGTTCCTGTCCGGTAAACTTAATAACCGATTCCACAGTTGTACCCACCTGGGTATATTTCTCCAATTGCGACTCCAGTATTTCAAAAGTTGCGACAGCATCTGCCTCAGCACTATGCGCGTTATCAAGATCTTTCCCGCAATAAAATTTATACGCTGCACTCAATGTGCGCGGCTCCATCATATGATAAAGCTTTTGAACGTCCAGTAAATGCCGGTTGGTAACATCAAATTCCAGCCCCGAACGCAAGAATTCTTCTACCAGCATAGGAATATCAAAACGGTTGGAATTGTATCCTGCCAAATCACAGTTGTATAAAAACTGGCGTATTTCATTGGCGATCTGTTTAAAAGAAGGTGCATCCTTAACCATATCATCGGTGATGCCATGCACATCGGAAGATGCTTTAGGAATCGGCATCTGAGGATTAACCAGCTTTCTCTTCACTACCCGGCTACCGTCTGGCTGCACTTTTACTATAGCTAATTCAACAATACGGTCAACCGCCAGGTTCGTTCCGGTCGTTTCCAGGTCAATAACAGCCAACGGGCGGGTTAATTGTAATGGCATAAGCGTGAACAATAATTGTTTTGATGCGGCAAAATAGCTAAAATTATAATACTATTGGCGTTCTGTTAACATAAGTCAAACAATTTTGCTTCCAAAGAAAAGCAATTTATAAAATTTGTTTATTCAGGGTAATGTTTGTTTATTTGCACATCTCGCTAAGTACATTCTGTGTATTTCCAATTCCCCTTTTGAAGAATAACATTATCTCCTACTCCTACGGGCACCATGCTTGGAAAATGTTATTGTTTTACCTAAAAACTTCAAAAATGAAAAAAGTTTTCGCTATCGCTCTGCTCGTTATTACTTTGGGTGCTGCTTTTGCTTCCTGCACCTCCTCCAGAGGAGGATGTAAAGCTACACAAGGAATGGTTGGTTACAGATAAGCTTTTTGCTTTTTATATTATTTTATAAAGGTTATCGCTTCGGTAACCTTTTTTATTTCTCGTTCAGGCAGCAACGCAGGAGTTGGTATGTACAACTGTCGGAAAGTGACAGGTTCCCTGCTGCGTCTATTTCCCTTCCTGTTGTTGCACCACACAAAGAACCCCGGCTCGCTGGCCGGGGTTCTTCAATCTTCAGAAATTTATAGTCAATTTAATTATAGTGTAGTTTCAGGTCTACCCGACGGTTTTTAGCACGACCCGCTGCTGTTTTATTATCAGCTACAGGCTGGTCCTGACCAAAGCCTGCGGATATAAGGCGCGATGGATCAACACCGCTCTTTGTAGTTAGATAATCCACCACAGACTGGGCTCTCTGCTCACTCAGGATCTGGTTTCTATCCGGCTTGCCGGTGTTATCGGTATGTCCTTCTACATCTAATTTGAGATTGGGATCTTCATTGAGGATTTTGGCTACTTCATCAAGCGATTTGAACGATTTTGCCAGGAGTTTGGAGCTACCTGTAGCAAAAAATACATTCTTCGCTGCCACATCAATACGTTTCTTCACTTCTTCCTTAATTTCGGGGCAACCCTGATTGCTTGCGGGTCCGGCCAGCGCAGGACACTTATCTTCTTCATCATTTACACCATCTCCATCGGTATCCGGTACAGGGCAACCCTGGTATTTGGCTATACCCGCTTCGTTAGGGCATTTGTCTTCTTCATCATTTATTCCGTCGCTATCGGTATCGGGTATCGGACAACCATCGTATTTTTCAAGTCCCTTTATGTTAGGGCATTTATCATCCTTATCCGGAATACCGTCTCCATCGGTATCAGGACAGCCATTGAACCGGGCCAAACCAGCAACATCCGGGCAGGCATCCAAAGAGTCCACAATACCATCATTGTCTGTATCTGCCGGTGGCGGCGGCGGTGGAATAGCTTTAGGCTCCTTTTTGTCAAACAAAGAACCCGCAACTCCCAGGCTGTAAAACAAATGATTGGCAGTGGTTGCTGTAGTTACAGCAACGCGGTATTGCGCATTAAAATTAATAAAAGCCTGGTCTAACAGATTAACCTGCACACCCAAACCCAGTGGCACATAGGCGCCCCAATAACCATTCCATTGAGAGCCGCCAATACCGGCGGTTAAATAAGGGGTAACCCAATACCTGTCGCTCAGCAGCTTCGCATTGATATTCGCGTCTAACTCGGCCAACAGTTTGTCGTTACCGCCCTGTGGCTTATCCGGCACAGGATATCCGGTAAAAGTTCCCCCCAACCGGGCCATGAAATCAAGATGATCGGTGAGTCCCTGAAAATAAGACAGCGCTAAACCGGGACTCATACGCCCTGTTTTATACCATTGCTTGTCTTTCAGAACCTGATTAAGTGAGGTGTTCTTTAAATCCTGCGCAGTTTGAAAATCATGAAAAGTAAATGAAAAGCCAAATGCCGGTTTCTTTTTGTAAGGATTTTTTATGGCATTTTCCTGGGTGAAAGCGGTGCTGAACAGGCATATTGCCAATAAGCTCAATAACGGTTTTCTCATAAAATGTATTTTGATTAAAAGTTGTATAAAGGTATGCGGATGATAAATAACAATCAAATTATTTATGATGTTTGTCACACTGTTCATCAGTGTGTTATGGCTTTAAAATGACCTCAACCTTTACTTTTGTAAGCCCTTTTCTTAAAAAAGCCAGTTTTTTTGCAGCTGCTTTTGAAAGATCAATAAGCCGCTTGTTTTTGGGGTGCATACGGTCGGTAATTTGAACTATGACGATTTTTTTATTTGAAAGGTTGCTTACTTTTACCCACGTACCCAGGGCAAAGCGATTACTCGCTGCCGTCAGTTTATGCTTATCATACTTTTTCCCATTGGCCATAAGCCTTCCATGAAATTTATCCGCGTAAAAACTGGCTATCCCCTGCTGAACTGCCGGATATTTAGCTGCTTTCTTTGCAGCAGCATGCTGAGCCGTTGCCCATGTACAAATGCAAAGAGAGATAAACACTAGCAGGAATTGTTTCATTGCAACCGGTTTTCTGACAGCAGAGCGGGAATAATTCTGCAAATCTGAGACCATAATTATTTTCACTGGTCTTATCCCATACGATGGTGGTGATACATATAAACAAATAACCGGGGCATCAATCAACTGATTTACCCGGATAGTTACGCGAAACCCAGCGGCTATAACGTTAACAGGGTATGTTTATTGCTAAACCAGTTTTGCCTTGCGATCTTATCTTCGGCATAAACGTCGTCAAAAAAAACCACTTTCCCATCTCTTGCTTCGCAGGTAAAGTAGCGGATAAATATGGGTATTTTGCGGGAGAAATTAACGGTGTGTTTTTCTTTCCTTTTCATCCATGCGGCAAGGGTATCCGGCTTATAACGGATGCTATCGTTTTTTACCAGGTAGTCAGATAATTTTTGCCATTGCTGTACCCGCACACAACCATGACTGAGCGCCCTGTTCGTTTTTGAAAAGAGCCAGCGGGCATTTGTATCATGCAGGTATACACTATACTTGTTCCTGAAATTAAACTTAATTACACCCAGCGAATTGTCATCGCCTTCGCGTTGCTTCAGTAAATAAGGGAAATATTTTTTATTCAGCCGGAACCAGTTAATACTGTCGGGCGCTATTATACTGTCATTTTTGTCAACTACCATCAGGTTTTGCTCATCAAGATATCCCACATCTTCACGGATTTTAGGCAGCATTTCCTTAAATATAATACTAAAAGGCACTGTCCATTGAGGAAAGACAATAAAATTAGTAAGGGTACTGTTAAGCAGCGGAGTTCTTGTCAGCGGCCTGCCCACAATTATTTTTGATTCGAGTTTTAATGTATCGGTATCCCATAAACGTAACCGGTACGAAGGGATATTTACCCACACATACCGCGCCGGCATGGTATCAGGCAATTGCTTGTAACGATCTAAGTTAATGGCTACGGTCTTAAATTTTTCCTGGTCGTTATCATTGAGTGATTTAACTACCATTGGGCCGGCTATACCATCTACCTTAAGATCATTTTGTGCCTGGTATGCTTTTACTGCAGCGGTTAATTCTGAAGTATCCGCAGGCCTATCATTAAACGGCAAAAATCCGCTTTCATACAAACGGGTTTGCAGGTTTTTAAGGAACGCTATTGAATCCGATGGAATTTCAAAGGGATAAGACAGGTAAGTATAGTTCGTTCTGTCCATTGAATCAATAAAATTCCTCAATGCCGTCCTTAGCTGCATATACCCTTCATGGCGCGGCTCAAGTTCTTCAAGGAGCTGCGTCAATTCTTTTTTTTCAAATACATTTTTTAGCAGCGATATATAAAAGGAATCCGTAAGCAAAGTATCTTTCCTGAGTGTAACGCTGTCTGTTGTGAGCCTTCCTAATTTAATATCTTTTGCTATTTGCATAAATGCATCGGTAAATAAAAGGTCGGCACGTGCCCACATGGCCGCATCAAGCATCGCAAGAGAATCCGTTTTTAGCTCGTGATATATGAGGTTTAACGGGTGCAGATGATAATCGGAGGGAAACAAACCATATCTTTCGCTATGCCTGATGAATGTATACAATGAATCGGCAATCCATAACCATTCTTCACGATTGCTCCACGTGCGCTGCGAATCGCGTGTATTGTACCAGGCCTTAACGGCCGGCAGCATGCTAAACGATAAACTGTCATAAAGCTTTCCATCATTCTCCGAGGCAAAAGCAATACCGATAACAATGTTTTCACCGGTCTTCCTGTTCAGGTTTTCCGGCTTGCGCACAATCTCTACATTTTTAGGCTTCTGGGAGGTTTCATTACACGAAAACAGGAACACTGCCGGCAGGAGTATCCGGCATAAGTATGTACAGCACTTCTTTATCATAAGTCCGGGTGAATTGAAATGAAGGCGCTTCAGTTTGATCACAGCCTGAGTGTAAATTGCATAATAATGTCTGAAATAACAAAAGCTGCTGATCATTATTGTATACAAATCCGTCTTTTTTTTATGTGATTTCATAACCAGTTCTGCTATAAAAGACTTTCGCAAAAATGTGTCCATTTTTGAGGCATGAGTTACAACAGCTTTCTGAATGCGCATTAAATCCGCCATTGCTTTCTGTATATCGGTTAACCGCCAGCACATGACAGCACATGACAGCTTTAACAAGGCTATGGTATACTTTTGACCACAGATTGTTTCCACCACTTGAAAAGACAAATGAATGCAGGTAATTTTAGGAATTGTTTATCATTTTATAGGAGGTTTCGCGTCAGGCAGTTTTTATACACCGTTTAAGAAAGTCAAGGGCTGGGCATGGGAAAGCTACTGGATAGCAGGCGGCATTTTTTCATGGTTAATCGTTCCCCCGCTGGCTGCTTATTTAACGATTCCCGGTTTTGCCGAAATCATTAAAAGCACTGATGGCAGTATTTTAGGCATTACTTATTTGTTTGGCGTGCTTTGGGGCATCGGAGGATTGACCTATGGATTGGGTGTACGTTACTTAGGCATTTCGCTGGGTACCAGCATCATCCTGGGGTTAACCATGGTTTTCGGGTCACTTATCCCTTCCATATACTATAATTTTTTCCCTAAAGAAGGTAAAGACACTTTCAGTATGCTGATCCATTCCACATGGGGGCTGTATGTACTGGCCGGACTGGCAGTGTGTATACTGGGCACTGTTCTTTGCGGCAAAGCGGGAACATGGAAAGAAAAAGAGCTTGCCCGTTCGGGAAACAACGCACAGGATATAAAGCAGAAGACCGAATACAAGTTTGGGCTGGGTTTACTGGTATCCATTGTATCCGGTATCCTAAGTGCCTGCTTTAATTTTGGCATAGAATCGGGAAAGTCAATGGCGCATACCGCCAATGAAATATGGAAAACAGCACACCCCGGGCAAGGCGAATTCTTGTTCCAGAATAACGTAATTTTCGTTGTAATACTCTGGGGGGGACTTACTACCAATTTTATTTGGTGTATGATCTTAAATACACGCAATAAAACCTTTGGAGATTATACGAATGCAAAAACACCACTACTGTCTAATTATTTTTTCTCTGCTTTGGCCGGCATTACCTGGTTTCTGCAGTTTTTCTTTTACGGCATGGGCGAAAGTAAAATGGGTAATGGCGCCAGTTCCTGGATACTGCATATGGCGTTTATTATTTTAATAGCCAACTTTTGGGGCATTGTGCTGAAAGAATGGAAAGGGGTAAATGCCAAAACCAAAACCATGATCACACTGGGAATTGTAACTATAATAATAGCTGTATTGCTGGTTGGATACGGTAATTCGTTAAAATGAATTTATTAAAACACTAAATTAAAAAATATGCCTTCTGTTACAACAAATGAATTTAAGCATGTGAGTTATTTATGGGATGATGCAAAAGCTGCAGCGCTTGCAGGAGATGAAGTGGGCTTACTGATCTATCGTTCCAATTTATTAGGCGCCGATCTCCGGTTAACCAATTACGGCGGCGGTAACACATCGTGCAAAGCAATGGCTAAGGATCCGCTTACAGGAAAGGAAACAGAAGTGATGTGGGTCAAGGGTTCAGGAGGCGACCTGGGCACTTTGAAGAAAAGCGGGCTGGCGGCTTTGTATGTAGAACGTTTAAGAAGTCTTACCAATGTGTACCGCGGTATTGATCATGAAGATGAGATGGTAGAACTTTTTAACCATTGCATTTTCGATCTCAGTTCCAAAGCACCCTCTATAGATACGCCGCTGCATGGCTTTCTGCCTTTTAAGCACATTGATCACCTGCACCCCGACGCCGCTATCGCCATTGCCGCCGCTAAAGACGGCAAACGCATTACACAGGAACTTTTTAATGGTACCATTGGCTGGGTAGAATGGCAGCGGCCGGGCTTTGACCTTGGATTGAAATTAAAAAAATGTCTTGATGAAAATCCGGGGATACGAGGCATCATGCTTGGTTCGCATGGTTTGTTCACATGGGGCGATACGGCATTTGAAAGCTATATCACTACGCTGGAAGTGATTGAACGCTGCGCAACTTATCTCGAAGAGAACATACAAAACAAACCGGTCTTTGGCGGTGCCAGACTGGAATCGCTGCCGAAGGAAGAAAGGCTCGACAAAGCAGCTCTTTTGGCACCGGTGCTGAGGGGATTTTGCTCTTCCAACGTAAAGATGATCGGTCATTTTACAGACGACAACAGGGTACTGGAATATATAAATTCCAATGAGCTGAAAAGATTAGCGCCCATGGGTACCAGTTGCCCCGACCATTTTTTGAGGACCAAGATCAGCCCGCTGGTGCTGGATCTTACTCCCGCTGAAAACCTTACGGATATTGCAGCCATAAAAGAAAAGCTGAAGCCGCAGTTTGAGAACTATCGCAAAATGTATACGGAATACTATGAAAAATGCAGGCATGCCGATAGTCCTGCTATCCGCGACGCCAATCCGGTGGTGATACTATACCCTGGTGTGGGCATGTTCACCTTTGCGAAAGACAAGCAAACAGCGAGGGTAGCCGCCGAATTCTATATTAACGCTATCAATGTAATGAAAGGTGCTGAAGCCATTTCCGAATACACTTCCCTGCCACGGCAGGAGGCTTTTAACATTGAATACTGGCTGCTGGAAGAAGCTAAACTGCAGCGCATGCCAAAGCCCAAAGCGTTATCGGGACGGATCGCCCTGGTAACAGGCAGCGCAGGAGGAATTGGCAAAGCCATCGCTAAAAAGTTTGCAGATGAAGGCGCGGTGGTTATGGTAAATGATAACGACGCGGATAGATTATCCAATGCAAAAAAAGATTTTGCAGCCTATTACAGTAAAGATGTTTTTTCCACAGAACTATTGGATGTTACGGACGCAAACTCCATTCGCAAAGCTTTTAAAGCTACGGCATTGGCCTTTGGCGGCGTTGATATTGTGGTGAACTGTGCCGGCTTATCCATCTCCAAACCACTGGAAGAGCATACAGAAAAAGACTGGGATCTGTTATATGATGTACTGGTAAAAGGACAGTTCCTTATTACACAGGAAGGCGTAAATATTATGCGCAAGCAGGATATGGGCGGGGATGTTATCAATATTGTAAGCAAAAATGCCCTGGTGAGCGGACCCAACAATGCAGGCTATGGCTCAGCTAAGGCGGCACAGTTACACCTCAGCCGTTTAAATGCCGTTGAATTAGGGAAAGATCATATCCGTGTTAACGTGGTAAACCCCGATGCAGTTATTTCCGACAGTAAAATATGGGCCGGCGCATGGGCACAGGGACGTGCCAAAGCATACGGTATAACGGTTGAAGAACTGCCGGCCTTTTATGCCAGACGCACCTTGCTGAATGAAATCATTCTGCCCGGGGATATAGCCAATGCCTGCTTTGCTTTTACCGGCGGACTATTGAACAAGGCCACCGGCAATGTGCTGAATATTGATGGCGGCATTGCTATGGCTTTTGTAAGATAGGAGGGCGAAAAGAAACAAATAACAAGTTTGAAATCCGAAAGGTTCACAAACTACAAACAACAGGTACAAATCTCAAATCTCAAATCTCAAACCCCTGTATGCATCGTATTGCCTTTAAAATGAAACTGCACAACGGCTTTGAAGCGGAATACCAAAAGCGGCATGACGCGATATGGCCCGAATTGCAGTCGTTATTAAAAGAAAGCGGCATACAGGAATATTCAATTTTTTTAGAGAAAGCAACAGGGAATTTGTTTGGTTATTTACAGGTCAGCGACCCGGCCGCTATGGATGCATTGCCCCATCAACACGTTATGAAACGCTGGTGGCACTACATGAAAGATATCATGGACGTAAACGATGACGAATCCCCTGTAAGCATTCCGCTCAAAGAAGTGTTTTACATGAAATAAAAATAAGATCATGCAAATAGAAAAATATAAAATTGAAAGCCATAACGAATCTTTGCTGAAAGTGCATCGCAGCAAATTTGAGCATAGCAGAGCAACTATTGAAAAAACGGAAAGCATCCTGCAAAAGCTTACAGACTTCCAGGTAGCCATCCCGAGCTGGGCCTTAGGAACAGGGGGTACAAGGTTTGGAAGATTTTCGGGTGGCGGTGAGCCCCGCAACCTGGAAGAAAAAATTGAAGACATTGGTTTGCTGCACGCCCTCAACAGATCGAGCGGCGCCATATCGTTGCATATTCCATGGGATATCCCCGAAAATCCTTCGCATATCAAAGCCCTTGCGGCACAGAACGGGCTACAGTTCGATGCCATGAATTCCAATACTTTCCAGGATCAGCCGAACCAGCCACTGAGCTACAAGTACGGGTCGCTGCAAAATGTTAACGCAGCAGTTCGCCGCCAGGCAATTGATCACAATATTGAAGTGATCCGTTATGGTGAAGAGCTGGGCTCAACCTCTTTAACCGTATGGCTTTCCGACGGCTCCTGTTTTCCGGGACAACTCAATTTCAGGGAAGCATTTCAAAACACATTAAGCGGGTTGCAGGAAATTTACAAAGCCTTGCCGAACAACTGGAAGATATTTGTGGAATACAAAGCATTTGAACCCAATTTCTATTCAACTACTGTTGGCGACTGGGGACAATCGTATTTGTATACCAGTAAACTGGGTGATAAAGCATATACACTGGTAGACCTGGGGCATCACCTGCCTAACGCCAATATTGAACAGATCGTTTCACTTTTACTGATGGAAGGAAAACTGGGCGGTTTTCATTTCAACGATTCCAAATACGGAGATGACGACCTCACTGCGGGAAGCATTAAACCTTACCAGCTTTTTCTTATATTCAATGAGCTGGTAGAGGGAATGGATGCCAAAGGAATGAACCATGCCACAGATCTGGGCTGGATGATTGACGCATCGCACAATGTAAAAGATCCGCTGGAAGATCTGGCACAATCTGTAGAGGCCATACTCATTGCTTATGCGCAGGCTTTATTAACCGATAGCAGCGCGTTACGGCAGGCCCGACACGACAATGATGTAGTAAAGGCACAGGAAATATTACAGGATGCTTTCCGTACAGATGTACGCCCCTTAGTAGCCGAAGCAAGGCTGCGTGCGGGAGCAGCATTGGATCCTGTAGCCCTGTTCCGCAAAGAAAAAATACGCGAACAACTCATCAAAGACCGGGGAACAAAAACGGTAGCTACCGGACTGTAAGAAGAATATGGAAGCGGCGGTGAGTAGTGAATGGTGAATAGCGAATGAATGACAGTTTGGATGGAATTGGCGGAGTGATCCCTCTTCCGCATGCATACTCTTTTTACACGCCGGTTTTTGTCTTTCAGCCCCCTACCGCTTACCTTTACAGTTATGAGTAGCAGTTTGCCCGTTATTGCCATTTACGATATTGGCAAAACCAACAAAAAAGTATTTCTGTTCAATGAAGCATACGAAGTAGTATACGAAAAAAACGCCACCCTTCCCGAAACAACAGACGAGGATGGCTATCCGTGTGAAAACCTCGAACTGCTTACACAATGGGTCAGGGAGTCGTTCACTGAAATAACCGGGCTGAAGGAATTTAATATCGTGGCTGTTAATTTTACTTCCTACGGCGCCAGTTTTGTACATATTGATAAGAACGGAAAGCCTTTAACGCCTTTGTACAATTACCTTAAGCCCTATCCCGAAGAACTAAAAAAGAAATTCTATAGCCGTTATGGAGGAGAGATCATGCTTTCCATGCATACAGCCTCCCCGGTATTGGGCAGCTTAAATTCGGGTATGCAACTGTACCGCTTAAAATATGAGCAAAAAGCGGTGTTCGACCAGATCGCATATTCCCTGCATCTTCCGCAATACATCAGTTATTTGCTTACCGGCAAAGCCTGTTCGGATATTACCAGCATCGGCTGCCATACCAACCTGTGGAATTTCCCGCAAAACAATTATCACGAATGGGTGTACAGGGAAGGGCTGATAAGTAAATTTCCACCTGTTTTTGCTTCAGATAAAGTAAAAACGCTAATGCTTTCAGGAAAGAAGATCGTGGCAGGCGTGGGCCTTCACGATAGCTCTGCAGCACTTATACCCTATCTCACCAATTTCAGGGAACCCTTTATATTGCTCTCAACCGGCACGTGGTCCATCAGCTTTAACCCATTCAATAATATCCCCCTTACAGTAGAAGAGCTGCAGCAGGATTGTTTGTGTTATATGACCTATCGTGGGGCTCCGGTAAAAGCTTCGCGATTATTTGCAGGATACGAACATGAGCAGCAGATAAAAAGACTGGCCGAACATTTTAACAAAGGCACAGACCATTATATTACTGTGCAATTTGACAAAAATATTGTTGCTGCATTGCGGTCGCGGCCGGAAGCCCCTGCAAAAAAAGCGTCTTCCATAACGGCTTTTTCTGAAAGAGACCTCAGCTCATTCAACAACTATGAAGAGGCCTATCACCAGCTTATACTCGATATCATCAGTCGCCAGATCAGTTCTACCAACCTGGTGCTGGAGGGCACTAACGTAAAAAGGATCTTTGTGGATGGGGGATTTGGCAAAAACCCGCTGTATATGCATTTGCTGGCAGAAGCCTTTCGGGGTATAGAAGTATACGCCGCATCTGTAGCACAGGCAACTGCCCTGGGTACGGCACTTGCCCTACATCCGCACTGGAACAGGAAGCCAACTCCTGCCGATACAATTAAGTTAATGTATTATAATACGGGCGTCTTTTAGCTAACAGGATCAACAATTCATGACCAGGCTATTATGTACCGGGATCTATCCCTATTTTCATTTCATTAACGCTTCCTTTACTGTTTGTTCACCTGCTGTGGAAAAAAAGAATAGGAGATATCCGTTTGCACAACCGATATTTATCAAAATTCTTTTACAATAAAAGACAGATTCATGCGTCTATACCTTATTCGTAGTTCCCATGGAAGAAACCCGTGAAATAAACGCTTTGCTGCATCTTATAGATGATCCCGACAATGAAGTATTTGATACGGTGAGCAACCGGATCGTGAGCTACGGCAGGCCCATCATTCCCAACCTGGAGCAGTTATGGGAAAACACGCCTGACGAAATGGTCCAGGAAAAGATTGAGTTGCTCATCCACCGGCTCCATTTTCATGAATTACAGGCCGATATTTCAGGATATGCCAAAGCAACGCACCATGATCTGCTGGAAGGAGCATTGCTTGTGGCAAAATATCAGTATCCCCACCTGGCAGACACACCGGTTTTACAGGAAATAGAAAAAATAAAACGCAATATCTGGCTCGAACTCAACAGCTATCTTACCGCGCTGGAACAGGTAAATATCATCAATCGTATTTTCTTTAGCTATTATAAATTTAAAGGTGTTGAAGTTTCTTACCAGCACCCCGAAGAATTCCTGATCAACAAAGTGCTTGAAACAAAACGCGGCAATTCGATAATGAACGGTATCATATACCAGTTGCTATGCGGACTCCTTGATATTCCCGTAAAGGCAATTAACATCCCACGCCAGTACCTGCTCGCGTATTTTGACACTTCCTACGACTATTTTAATCCTAAAAAGGAAAACAACAATAATATACATTTTTATGTTGACCCTATGAACGGTCACGTATATACGCATAAAGATGTAGAAAATTATTTCAAAAAAATAGGCGTCCCCATCACTACATCCTATTTCAAGCCAATGGACCACAGGCTCATTTTGCAGTTTCTTCTGGAAGAACTGGCCAAATGTTTTGATACCGGCGACAATCTGTACAAGCAAACGGAATTGCTTGCGCTTGCCGATGTTATGGGCATGATAATATCTTAAAATGAAAAAGAAAAGTTTTACCCGGTACGTCATTTTACTACTGGTAAGCTGCGCATTGCTCTGGTTGTATTACCACAATGATCCGATCCGGCAGGGTGTAGTAAAAGACAGCAGCTTTAACCGGAATCTCAAACCACTTATTTATACGCGCCATGCCCGGTGCAGAATGGGCTGCAGGCATATTGACGATGCCGAAGTAAAAGAGATACTGCAAAAAGGAGAGATCAATTACAGTAAAAGTGATCTGCATTCGAAACCGGATCCCAAATATGCTCTGGAAGGGATAACGAATGATGGTCAGCACGTACGCATTGTTTTTGCACCTTCAAAACGGGGAATGGCAGTTATTACCTGTATAGATATGAATGAAGAATGGGAATGCAATTGCAATTGATATAACGATCAGCTAACGATAATGTACCGCATTCCTATGCCTGAGATAAAAAGAGAGAAGTGAAAGAAAGGTCTGTTCGCATATACTGTTTTTACAGATGCCCGTGTACCGCTTAAACCATTCAGGGAACGATCCGTTTTTTACTTTTGTTATGTCACCTCTCACAAAAAGATACCGTATATTACAATTAGCTCGTTATTTATCACAACAAGAATATGACCGGTCATGACCCTGCCCGTTAAAGCGCTGCTATGGCTCTATAATATATATGCAATGCTCCTCTTTGCATTGCTTATGTTTATTGTATTTCCGTTTGTGCTCATTGCTTCTTTTATGGGACCTGTACAGGGCGGGAATGCTATATACCGCATCTGCATGTTGTGGGGCGATATATGGTTCCCGCTGGTAGGCATTGTCCATAAGAATATTTATGAATCGCAGCACGATAAAAAGAGGGCATATATTTTTGTTACCAATCATATTTCCTTTCTCGACGCTGCTGTAATTGTAAAAGCCTACCGGCAACCCATACGTGCCTTAGGGAAAAAGGAAACTGCCGGCATTCCGGTATTTGGCTATATCTATAAAAATGCTATAGTAACGGTAAACCGCAGCAATGCGGCAGACCGCTTAAAAAGTGTAAGCAGGTTAAAAGCTGTGCTGAGAAAACATATTTCCATCTTAATATTCCCCGAAGGAACATTCAATGAAACCGGTAATGCGCTCAAGTTTTTTTTTGATGGCGCCTTCCGCATAGCCATTGAAACACAAACTCCCATTAAACCCGTTTTGTTCCTGGATGTATACAACAGAATGCCTTATGGAAAACCATTCACCCTTACACCAGGCAAAAGCAGGGCAGTTTTTATGAAAGAGATTGCGGTAAGCGGCTTAACTTTAAACGATATAGAAATGTTGAAACAAAAAGTGTATAAACAAATGGAAGAACGGCTGCTGTATTATGGAGTGAGTTGGGTGAAGCGGGGTTGAAGGCTACAGCTAATACAGGCTTTCACTATTCACCAACAACTTTTGATTACCGCTGTACATTCCGCCATCGAAATGAGCCGACGTTGTTTGGGTGGCATAGAGTACAATATTGCTGGTTTCAATCGCTGAAAACTGTAGATTTTCTTTTTCAATCAACATACTGTCACCCGTTTTTAAAATGATATTTCCATCCAGGGATACGCTGCCGGAGAACACGTAAAACAGAAAGGCGATATCGCTATCCGATGGTTCGGGTAATTCTATTTGTTTGCCTTTTTCCAACCGTAAGTCCCATATCTGCGTTCGACTTCTGATGGTTAACGGTGCATCCTCTTTATGTCCTGCTATTTTCCGCCATTGGTTGATACTATAAACTTCATCCAATTCCAAAAACTGAACCTTGGGTTGGAGTGATGCTTTTTCCGGGCGGATAAAGATTTGTAACCCTTGTAAGATTCCACCTTCTTCCAACACCAATTCTTCGTGAAAGAAGCTGACTCCCGCATTCATCAGCATTAGTTTATGATTGGAAATGGTTTCGCTAATCCCTTCCGAATCAAGGTGGTTTACCTTTCCGCTTCGCAGATAAGTGAGTATTTCATCATCTATATGCGGATGCATCGGAATCAAGGCGCCGGGTAAAATCCTGGCGTGGTCTATCCGACCTATCGTTGCAAATCCTGTGTCGGTTGATTGCGGCAGACTGAGGCCGGGATACAGAATTTGTATCCCGAAACCGCCGCGTTGTCTTCCCATTCGTTGGGTTTTATCAATTTTTATTTTCATTTCGAATTGTTTTTTGATTAAATAAAACTTCTGCCGCCATCTACGCTGATGGTTTGACCGGTGATAAATGAGGCATCTTCGGAAGCTAAAAAGGTTGTAATGCCCACTAAATCTTCTGCAGTTTGCCGTCTTTTGATGGCACCGTGCTCCGCTAATTTATCTATCAGCTCACCGGGGAAGGATTGCAGCACAATGGGTGTTGCCGTCAATCCCGGAGCTATCGCATTGACGGTGATATTATAGTCACCCAATTCTACGGCAAGTGCTCTCGTGAGTCCGATGATACCGGCCTTTGCAGCTACATAATGGGCTTGCCCGACCGGTGGATCAAAAAAACTGCCCGAAGCGGTATTGATGATTCTGCCGGCGGTACTTTGTTTGAGCATCGGCAATAAGCTTTTAATGACCAGAAACCCACCATCCAAGTTGATGTCCATCACTTTTCGCCAATCGCCATAAGTCATTTTTTCAAACTCTAAAAAAGGAAACCAACCGGCATTATTGATGATGATATCCACCGAATCCCATTTGTCTTTTATCTGTTGGTACAATTGCTGCGTACTGTCTTCACTGCTGATATTGGTTTTTGCCAGCAATAAATTTTCCGGATTCCCCATTTTGGAAGCCAATTTTTCAAGTGCTTCTGTTGAGATATCTACGGCTGCTACTCGTGTTCCTTCGTCTAAAAAGCGTTGGGTGATTGCTGTGCCAATCCCGCCGGCTGCACCGGTGATGACGGCTGTTTTATTGATAAATTTCATTTTGAACTGTTTTTTGGGTTATTAAAGATTCGATGACCGGATAATCGATGTATCCTAAAGATCCCGGGGTGTAGAGATGAGCATAATCCACCGGATTGAGTGTTTCCCCGTTTTTTATTTTTTCTGCAAAATCGGGATTGGACAAAAAAGAACGACCAAAGGCAACCAAATCGGCGAACCCTGCGTGCAAAGCAGCTTCACCGGTTTCGGATGTTAATCCGTTGCTCAGGATAATGGTTCCTGAAAAATTATTTCTGAGCGCCCGAAACGTTTTTTCTCCAATGGACGCATTGACTGCAATATGGAGGTAGGCTATGTCCAACTCATTTAAGTTTTGGGCCAACCAGGCATAGGTTGCTGTCGTTTCCTCTTCATCATAAAGTGCCAAATCGCCTAATTTTGAAAAAGGAGAAAAACGAATGCCGGCTTTTTCTTCACCGATGGCATCGGCAATTGCCCGGGCAACTTCAATGGTAAACCTGCTGCGGTTTTCTACGCTTCCACCATACTCATCATTACGGTTATTTACATTCGGATTCAGGAATTGTTCCAAAAGATATCCGTTGGCGCCGTGGATTTCCACACCGTCAAAACCTGCCTTGATAGCATTTTGTGAAGCCAATACAAAACCGTCTTTCACTTGTTTGATTCCGTCTTTTGTGAGTGCAATCGGTTCTGAAAAATCCTGCAATCCCTTGGTGTCGGTAAATATTTGCCCGTTTGCTTTGATGCCTGTCGGACTGACCAAAGAAAAGCCCTTCGGCAGATTATCCACGTGTCCTATACGGCCGGTGTGCATCAGCTGTACGAATATTTTTGTTCCGTCACGGTGCACCTTTTCCGTAATGGGTTTCCAGCCTTCCACTTGTTCCCGGCTGAATATGCCGGGTATCCTTGGGTAGCTCAAGGCTTCCGGAGCCGGTGCAGTTCCTTCCGTTACGATCAAGCCTGCTCCGGTTCGCTGTCCGTAATAGGAAGCCATCAGTGCGTTTGGAAGATTATCAATGGCACGGCTGCGGGTCATCGGAGCCATCACCAAATGATTTTTTAATTCGAGTTTGCCTTTCGTAAAAGGCGTTAATAGCTTTTTCATCTTTACTATATTTTAAATTTAATACAGCAAAAATAAATGGCAATAACAGTACAAAATAGCCGTATTTAGCTATAAAATAGTCCTATCCGTTAATTGTATATTTTTTAGGGGTCATTCCGAAATGCTTTTTAAACAGACGGCTGAAGTGGCTCAGGTTGGAAAAACCGAGTTCATAGCCGGTTTCGGAAACGGAGCGATTGGATTGTTTCAGCAAAAAAGCAGCTTCCTCCATTCTTGCGGTTTGGAAGTAATTATAGACAGAATCGCCGAAGGTTTGTTTGAACAGTTGATTTAGCTTGGTTTCGCTCATGGCGGCCATTTTTGCCAGTTCATTCAATACCGGTGGGGAACTTAAATCTTGCAAAACTTCATTTCTAATCATCACCAGCTTTTCTGCATCGGTGTTGTTGATACTCCTGTAAGTTTTGTTTTCCCGAATGGACAATCGCCTGAAAAGCAGATACAAGAGCTCCAACACCTTTACTTGTATGTAAAAATAGCTCAATGCATCCGTCATCGTAGTATTGGAAACATTTTTTAGCAGCAACTTCATTTCAGCAGCCATACTTTCAAAAAATAAAAAGGAGGCTTTTTCTGTAGTAATGGTTTTTATAGTGGAATTGGCATTCTCGATAGACAACAGTGTTTTAAGCTTGGATGCGGTAATTCCAACCACCATATATTGAGTGGGCGTATTGGCCGGAAAACGAATGGTAGAACTGAAATCGTTAGTGGTAACCTGCACGGCAGAATTGCTGCTTTGAGAAAACGGTACATAGCCAACTTCATTGTACTTCATTTCCAATGACTGCTCATTGTTGTAAAAGAATATACTCAGCAAATCATTCTTTTCGACGGCAGGGTCACGTTGGATGATAAAATCTTCTTTCAGCGTATAATGGTGCATCAACAATCTGAAATCGTTGTCAAATGTTATTCTGCGGACAAAACCTTCGCCGAGATTTTTGGGAATTTCCAAAAGATTTTCCCTGATGGGCGTGTTGATTATTTCCGCAAACTGAGTGATAAAATCAAAATCGGATGATGCTGTGAAGCGGAGAATCATAAAGGGTCATTCTATTGTATTAAGTCTGCTATTCGATATAAAGATACAAGAGGCATTAAATTTAAATCATTTCTGCTTTTATCTGGTACTCATTGGGGTTTCCTATAACGTTACAGGTTGGCGAAGTGCGGATAATAGCATTCCGTCCCGCCCGGCATACTGAAGTTGATTATTTAGTTGAAGTACAGATTATTAAATTTTGCCGATTGAGCTCGGTCAGCCATTTTAATTGCATAGATGTATTTATTTCCATACAAATCTCCTAACTTTCTTGTCATAATCAGAGGCTATTAAAGAATCAAGCCCATCTCCGCTAAGTCTTATTGTCCGCAAGGGGATTTTATTTAATTCTGTCGCGTTAATGTGAGTATAGACAATATAGTTCAGAGATTGGTATACCAAAATAGAGTCTGATTTTACTTGATAATATATAACCATTGAACTGTCTCCTTGGTAACAGTAAGCTTCAGCAAAATTAAATTCATCTTTTTCGTAAGGTCTTAAAGAGACATACAATTTTCTTCCGTTTAGTTTCCTTCCCCAATTGTAGCCGACTAAGTAAATAGTTTTGGCTTTTGTTACTTGTATTGAGTCCGAAGAATTAAAAGTATC